>NZ_PJDK01000066.1:0-30309 GCF_002837615.1 Klebsiella sp. X1-16S-Nf21 | reverse complement strand
CCTGAGCCCGCTACCGGCCGCGCCGGCGCTGGTGCTGATTAAGGTGCCAAAACAGCTGGCGCTGCTGGAACAGCAGCTGCGCGCCCTGCGCGAAGTAGTCACGCCGGAAACCCGCATCATCGCCGCGGCGAAAGCCCGTGATGTGCACAACTCGACGCTGGCGCTGTTTGAAAAAATCCTCGGCACCACCACCACCTCGCTGGCGTGGAAAAAAGCGCGTTTGATCCACTGCGTTTTCACCGCTCCTGAGCTTGCCGATGCGCCGCAAACCTACAGCTGGAAGCTGGACGGCACGCCGTGGACCATCCATAACCACGCCAACGTTTTTGCCCGCAGCGGGCTAGATATCGGCGCGCGTTTCTTCTTGCAGCACTTACCGTCTGATTTAGAAGGCGAGATCGCCGATCTCGGCTGCGGCAATGGGGTGATTGGCCTGCAGGCGCTGGCGCAAAACCCGAACGCGCGGGTCATGTTTACCGATGAGTCGCACATGGCGGTGGCTTCCAGCCGGTTGAACGTCGAGCGCAACCTGCCGGACGATATCGCACGCTGTGAATTTATGGTCAATAACTCGCTCTCCGGCATTGAGCCGGATCGCTTTACGGCGATCCTGTGTAATCCGCCGTTCCATCAGCAGCACGCGATTACCGACCATATTGCCTGGCAGATGTTTAACGATGCCCGCCGCAGCCTGAAATATGGCGGCGAGCTGTACGTCGTCGGCAACCGCCACCTCGATTACTTCCGTAAGCTGAAGCGCGCTTTTGGTAATTGCACGACGATTGCGACGAACAATAAGTTTGTCATTTTGAAAGCAACGAAGGTGCGTAAGCAGCGCTGATTTTTGTCGCGGTTTCCCCCGGCTCGCGGCTGTCGCCTTAGCCGGGCTACCGACGATTGCGACGAACAATAAGTTCGTAGTTTTGAAAGCAACGAAGGTGCGTGAGCAGCGCTGATTCCTTTTGTTGTTTCCCCCCGGCTCGCGGCTGTCGCCTTAGCCGGGCTACCGTCCGGGATTATCGTGGTAGCCCGGGGAAGGCGCATCGCGCCGCCCCCGGGACACGGCTAAATCGCCAGCGCCAGTTTTGTGCCCTGGGCAATCGCCCGGCGCGCATCCAGCTCCGCCGCCACGTCGCAACCGCCGATCAAATGCACCGTTTTCCCTGCCGCGCGCAGCGGATCCGCCAGCTCGCGGCGCGGCTCCTGACCGGCGCAGATCACCACCTGATCGACCGCCAACAGCTGGCGCTCGCCGCCGATAGTGACATGTAACCCTTCATCATCGATCTTTTCATAGCTGACCGCCGGGATCATTTTCACGCCGCGCGCCAGCAGCGTCGCGCGGTGGATCCAGCCGGTGGTTTTGCCGAGCCCTTCGCCCGGTTTGCTGGCTTTGCGCTGCAGCATCACAATCTGTCGCGAGCTTTTACTCAGTTGCGGGCCTTCAGGATGCAGCCCTCCCGCCGTTTGCAGGCTGGTATCGATACCCCATTCGCGGCAGAACTCACCGATATCCTGGCTGGTGGCCGCGCCCGACTGGCTTAAATACATCGCGGTGTCGAAGCCGATACCGCCGCAGCCGATAATCGCCACCTTCGCGCCAACCGGCGCTTTATCACGCAAGACATCCAGGTAGCTCAGCACCTTGGGATGATCGATCCCGTCGATCGCCGGCAGGCGCGGGGCGATACCGGTGGCGAGGATCGTCTCATCGAACGCCAGCAGATCGTCTGCCGTGACGCGGGTGTTCAGGCGTAGATCGACACCATGAAGATCGAGCATGGTGCGGTAGTAACGCAGCGTCTCGTGAAACTCCTCTTTGCCGGGGATCTGTTTGGCGATATTAAACTGGCCGCCGATCTCCGGGAGCGCATCGAACAACGTGACGTGATGACCGCGAGCGGCGGCGTTAACGGCGAAGGCCAGACCGGCAGGCCCGGCGCCGACCACCGCCAGCCGTTTAGGCGCGTTGGCCGGCAGGACCGGCATCAGGGTTTCATGACAGGCGCGCGGGTTGACCAGACAGGAGGTGACTTTGCCGACGAAGATTCGATCGAGACACGCCTGGTTGCAACCGATGCAGGTATTGATCTCCCCGGCGCGATCGCGCTGCGCTTTCGACATAAATTCGGCGTCGGCGAGGAACGGGCGGGCCATCGATACCATATCGGCATCGCCGCGAGCGAGAATATCCTCCGCGACCTGCGGATCGTTGATGCGGTTGGTGGTGATCAACGGGATCGACACCGCGCCCTTCAGCTTGCGGGTGACCCAGCTGAACGCTCCGCGCGGTACCGGCGTGGCGATGGTCGGAATGCGCGCTTCGTGCCAGCCAATCCCGGTGTTGATAATTGTCGCCCCCGCCGCTTCAATCGCTTTAGCCAGTTCGGTGACTTCCGCCAGCGTGCTGCCGTCGTTGACCAGATCGAGCATCGACAGGCGGTAGATGATAATGAAATCGTGGCCGGCGCGCTGGCGCACCGCCTTAACCACTTCAATGGCGAAACGCATGCGCCTGGCATAATCGCCGCCCCATTGGTCGTCGCGCTGGTTGGTGCGCGCGGCGAGAAATTCGTTAATCAGATAGCCTTCTGAACCCATCACTTCGACGCCGTCATAGCCCGCTTCACGCGCCAGCTGGGCGCAGTGGGCAAAATCATCGATCAGCGTCAGGATCTCATCGTGGCTCAGTTCATGGGGCGTAAAACGGTTAATCGGCGCCTGTAGCGCCGAGGGGGCCACCAGCGCGGGCTGGTAGCTGTAACGGCCGGTATGCAGGATCTGCAGGGCGATTTTGCCGCCTTCCTGATGTACCGCGTCGGTAATATGGCGATGGTGCGCCAGATGGCTGGCATCGTTGAGTACCGCGCCGCCGGCCATGGTGACTCCAGAGGGCGCCGGAGCGATGCCGCCGGTGACGATCAGCGCCACGCCGTGGCGGGCGCGCTCGGCGTAAAAGGCCGCCAGCCGCTGCGCGCCGTCCGGCAGCTCTTCCAGCCCGGTGTGCATCGAGCCCATCAACACGCGGTTTTTGAGCGTTGTGAAGCCCAGCTCAAGCGGGGCGAAAAGCGACGGATAGCGGCTCATAGTGGCTTCCAATGTAAAATTATTGTTATGTGGTCGGATGAGTTACTAATTTAGCCGTCGCGGAGAAAAAGGGAAAAGGGGAGTGCGGTGATTGTGATGGGATTCAAAGAACGGAACTCGTTGTCCCTCACCCCGACCCTCTCCCGAAGGGAGAGGGAGAAAGGCGGACCGGCACCGATATTCAACGCTAGTGCCGAACGGTTCCCTCACCCAAAGGGCGAGGGGGAAAGGCGGATCGGCATCGGTATTCAAGGCCTGTGCCGAACGGTTCCCTCTCCCACCGGGAGAGGGTTAGGGTGAGGGGGCTACGCGCTGGCGGCGCTCCAGACCCGGCGCCTGCCACATCGACGTTGTCAGCCCGCTATCGACAAGGCCAAGCTGATCGGCGTACACCGTCTGCCATTTGCTCATCATCTCCTGATACAGCTCGCGATGCTGCGGATTTGGGGTGAACTCGCGGTGCCAGCTCACTAACCGTTCTCCTGTACTGGCCATATCGCCATACAGCCCGGCGCCGGTACCGGCGGCGATAGCGCAGCCCAGCGCGGTGGCTTCGCGAACCACCGGCACCCGCACCGGCAGGCCGGTGACGTCGCTGAGGATCTGGCTCCACAGCGCGCCTTTAGAGCCGCCGCCGGCAAACACCAGGCTCTCGAATGTTACCCCGGAGAACTGCGAAATCTGGGCCAGGTTGCAGGCGGAGACAATTGCCGCGTTCTCCTCCAGCGCGCGGAACAGGGTCGCTTTATTGCACTTTTCCGGATCGATGGAGAGGTTAATAAACGACGGCGCGGCGTGGTACCACTGCTTAAAGTGCATGGCGTCGGAAAAAATAGGCATCACGCCGTGGGAACCGGCGGGCACGCGGCTGGCCATCTCCTCCAGCAGCGAATAGGCATCGACGCCGAGCCGCTCGGCAATCAGTTTTTCTTCAGCGCAAAAGGCGTCACGAAACCAGCGCATGGTCAGGCCGGTAAAGAAGCTGATCGATTCCGCCTGCGCCATGCCGGGAATGACATGAGGATTAACACGAATATTCATCTGCGGATCGGTACGCACCTGCGGCAGGTTGACCACCTGCTGCCAGAAAGTGCCGCCGAGTACCGCAGTTTGCCCGGCGCGCACCACCCCAAGGCCCAGGCAGCCGAGCTGGACGTCGCCGCCGCCCATCACCACCGGCGTCCCGGCGCGCAGGCCGCTCTCATGCGCCGCCGCTTCGGTGACGGCGCCCAGCAGGGTACCGGTCTCTTTGACCGGCGACAGCATATCGGCGCGCAGCCCGGCCATATCCAGCAGCGCCGGACGCCAGTCGCGGCTAAACAGGTCGAGCATGCCGGTGGTGCCGGCGTTTGACGGGTCGACCGCCAGCTCGCCGGATAGCTTCGCCGCCAGCCAGTCGCTGATCATGGTGATGGTTGCCGCTTTGCGGTAGATATCGGGGCGGTGGTGCGCCAGCCACAGCAGGCGCGGCATGGCGCTAAGCGCCAGGGTTTGTCCCGAGACCTCGTATACCTCGGATTCAAAACGATAGTCGTGGATCTCCTTAAGCTCCGCCACTTCGCGGCTGGCGCGGGCATCGACGTTGGCGCAGGCCCAGATGGCCTCGCCGTCGCGGTCATAGAGGACGATCCCTTCGCGCATCGAACAGCAGGCGACGGATTGAATATCGGCGGCAGAGAGCCCGGCGGCGTTGAGCGCCTGGCGAATACACTGGCAGGCCAGCTGCCAGTTGGTGGTAAGGTCGAACTCCATCGAGCCGGGGACGTTATCGACGCTCAGGTGTTTCCATTCGGCCTGGCCTACCGCCAGCTGGCGGCCATTAAGATCGAAAATGACCGCCCGAATGCTGCCGGTCCCGGCATCTAACGCTAACAGGTAACTCATGACATGCGCCTCGCTGTTGTCGCGCGGCGCCAGGCCGTCAGGAGGCCAGCGCGAGCACCGCGCGTGCTGTTGTCTCTTCCGTTACCAGGCCATTTATGCGCTTTCCAGTCAGAGCGGCATAAATCGCCTGCGCTTTTTCTTCTCCCCCGGCGACGCCGACGATGGTTGGCAGCTGCGCCAGCTCATCCAGGGTTACGCCGAGCAGTTCCCGATGGATCTCCAGTCCTTCTACCGGCCGGCCGTCGGCCTGCAGGAAATAACCTAAAATGTCGCCGACCGCGCCTTTGCGCGCGTACATCAGCTGTTCGCCCTCGCTGATATAGCCGGAGCGTAAAATCGTGGCGTCGCGCCGCTGATCGATGGCGCCAATGCCAACCACAGCCGCGTCCGCCGCCGTTGCTGCGAGGATAACGTCGCGCACGCTCGACTCACGGCGCAGGATCTCGGCGACCTCCGCCGAAGAGACCCGCAGCGGCGCCGGAATAATGCTGACGCTGCAGGCGGCATCAAGCTGGCCGATGCCGGTCATATAGGGGCCGACGCCGCCGGAGAGGGTCACCAGCCGCACCTGCTGCGAGCCGATAAAGCCGCTGAGATGCTGCAGGCAGCTCATGGTGGCTTCGCCGAACCCGACCGCCAGTAGTTGACCCGGTTGCAGAATGCCCATCAGCGACTGCGCCGCGCCGATACCCAGCCGGGTATTCATCGGCGGGGTGTTGAGCGCCGGCAGCACGCGGGCAATCTTGAGGCCAAAGCGCTGCTGGAGTTCACTTTCCAGCGCCAGACAGCCCTCATAGCGCGAGTTAATCTGCACGCGGATCACCCCGGACTGGCGGCCTTTCTCCAGCAGACGGGAAATCTTCAGCCGCGGCAGCCCCAAACGCTCGCCGATGTCATTTTGCGTCAGGCCGTCGTGGTAGTAGCACCACGCCACCCGCGCCACCAGCTCTTCCTCGGCTAACGCCAGCCCGGCGTAGCGGTTCTCTTCCGTAATGCGTTTTTCGCTCATAAATTGAACTCTTATAAAAATTTAGATCATATGTTCGCTATTGCGCGGTCGGAAAGTGTGAGCCGACTGGCAAAACGGATCTTTCATCGCTGGCCCATTTTTTCCTGAGGATCTAAAGCGCCAAAGTGTGATCTTCGCACGGTTGTAAATATAGTTCACCGTCTACGCTTTTGAACATTATTAAATTTAAAAATCATTTGTTCAATCGAGGCGCGATGATGAAGCCACTGCTTGAAGCTCGCCAGATTTGCAAACAGTTCTCCGGCGTTGCGGTGCTCAAGGGCATTGATTTCACACTAGGCGCGGGCCAGGTGCATGCGCTGATGGGCGGCAACGGCGCGGGTAAATCGACGTTGATGAAGATCATCGCCGGCGTTGAAACGCCGGACAGCGGTGAACTGACGATCGGCGACCGCGCGTTTGCGCGCCTCAGCCCGGCGCTGGCCCACCAGCTGGGCATCTATCTGGTGCCGCAGGAGCCGATGCTGTTTCCCAACCTCAGCGTGCGCGAGAACATTCTTTTCCGCCTGCCGAAGCGGGCGGATACCGTCGCGCGACTGCAGGACAAACTGCGGCAGCTGAACTGCCAGATCAACCTCGATGCCAGCGCCAGCACGCTGGAAGTGGCCGATCAACAGATGGTCGAGATCCTGCGCGGCCTGATGCGCGAGGCGCGGATCCTGATCCTGGATGAACCCACCGCCTCTTTAACCCCGGGCGAAACGGAGAGGTTGTTTAGCCAGATCCGCGCGTTACAGGTGCTGGACGTGGGGATCGTGTTTATCTCGCACAAACTGCCCGAAATCCGCCAGCTTGCCAGCCATATTTCGGTGATGCGCGACGGCGCGGTGGTGCTGAGCGGCGAGACCGCGGCATACCGCGACGAGCAACTGATTAACGCGATGACGCCGGTCAGCCGCGACCATGCGCTGAGCGACACGCAAAAGCTGTGGCTGTCGCTACCGGGCAACCGCCGTACGCAACCGCAGGACTTTCCCGTGCTGCGGGTGGAAGATCTTACCGGAGAAGGTTTTATCGATCTCAATCTGGAGATCCGCGCCGGAGAGATTGTCGGTCTGGCCGGGCTGGTGGGATCCGGGCGCACCGAATTTGCCGAAACCTTATACGGCCTGCGTCCACCGCGCGCCGGGCGGATCTGGCTGGAGAACCGCGAGATTAGCCGCGACAGTACCCGCGCCCGGCTGGCCAGCGGGCTGGTCTATCTGCCGGAAGACCGCCAGGTCTCGGGGCTGTTTCTTGATGCGCCGGTGCGCTGGAACACGGTGATGTTCAATCAGCCGTCGTGGTGGCAGCAGGGGAAACGGGAGGCGGCGGTGGTTGAACGCTATCACCGGGCGCTGGGGATCAAGCTGGCCGATGGCGATCAGCCGGTGCGCACTCTCTCTGGCGGTAACCAGCAAAAGGTGCTGCTGGCGCGCTGTCTGGAAGCTAATCCGTTGCTGCTGATTGTCGATGAGCCGACGCGCGGCGTGGATGTCTCCGCCCGCGCCGATATCTATCAACTGCTAAAAAGCGTTGCCGCGCAAAACGTGGCGGTGCTGATGATCTCCTCCGATCTGGATGAGTTCGTTGGCCTGGCCGACCGGGTGCTGGTGATGCATCAGGGCCGCTACAGCGGTGAGCTGGCGCGACAGGCGGTGACCGTCGATCGCATGATGACCCTGGCCTTCGGAGGGCAGGCATGAAAACGTTACTGAAGAATCGCGAACTGAGCGCCTTCTTTGCCATCGTGGCGCTCTTTGCCGTGCTGGTGGCGCTCAATCCAGCCTATTTCAGCCTGCAGACCCTGGCGATGATTTTCGCCAGCTCGCAAATCCTCTGCCTGCTGGCATTGGGCGCGACGCTGGTGATGCTGACCCGCAATATTGACGTGTCGGTAGGCTCCACCGTTGGGCTGTGCGCCATCGCCGTCGGCGTGGCGCTGAACAACGGTTACGGGCTGGCGACGGCTATCGCCTTTGCGCTGGCGATTGGCGCGCTGGCCGGGGCGTTTAACGGCCTGCTGGTAGTGGGACTGCGCATTCCGGCGATCGTCGCCACCCTCGGCACGCTGGGGTTGTATCGCGGGGTGATGCTGCTGTGGACCGGCGGGAAATGGATCGAGGGCTTGCCCGACAGCCTGAAGTCGCTCTCGGAGCCGGCGTTTATCGGCGTGTCGCCGCTGGGCTGGCTGGTGCTGGCGCTGCTGCTGGCGGGCGGCTGGCTGCTGTCGCGCACCGCCTTTGGTCGTGATTTTTACGCCGTCGGCGATAACCTCGCCGCCGCGCGCCAGTTGGGCGTGGCGGTCAATCGCACGCGGATGCTGGCCTTTACCCTCAACGGCATGCTGGCGGCCTGCGCCGGGATTGTCTTCGCCGCGCAGATTGGTTTTGTGCCTAATCAGACCGGCAGCGGGCTGGAGATGAAAGCCATCGCCGCCTGCGTACTGGGCGGGATCTCGCTGCTCGGCGGTACCGGCACGCTGCTCGGCGCGTTTCTCGGCGCCTTTTTCCTTACCCAAATCGACACCGTGCTGGTGCTGTTCCGCCTTCCCGCCTGGTGGAATGACTTTATCGCCGGCCTGGTGCTGCTCGGCGTGCTGGTGCTCGATGGCCGCCTGCGCCAGGCGCTGGCCCGCCATCAGCGGGCGCTAAAATACAGCCGTTTCCAGCCCGGTAATAAAGGGGGCAAACAGGTTGCCCGCTTTCCCGAACGCAAAAGCAAAGAGGTGGCTTAAATGAAGCTGAAGCTTAACTGGGAAAGCGCGCTGCTGGCGTTGCTGATCGCGGAAATCCTGCTGTTCGGCGCCTTGAATTCGCGCATGCTGGATCTCAATATGCTGCTCTTTAGCACCAGCGACTTTATCTGCATCGGTATTGTCGCGCTGCCGCTGACGCTGGTGATCATCAGCGGCGGGATCGATATTTCGCTGGGCTCGACCATCGGCCTGTGCGCCATCGCCCTCGGGGTGATGACCCAGGCGGCCTGGCCGCTGTGGCTAGCGGTATCGCTGACGTTGCTCTTGGGACTGCTGTGCGGGTTATTCAACGCCGCGCTGATCCACTACACCGGCATCAGCCCGCTGGTGATCACGCTTGGTACGCTGTATCTGTACGGCGGCGGCGCGCTGCTGCTTTCCGGGATGGCCGGCGCGACCGGTTACGAGGGGATTGGCGGTTTTCCCGATAGCTTCACCGCCATCGCCAATTTAACCCTCGCCGGACTGCCGCTACCGCTGGTGCTGTTCGCGATTATCACCTTTCTCTTCTGGCTGCTGGCCCATCGCGGGCGCTTTGGCCGCCATCTCTTTTTACTCGGGCAAAACCCGCGCGCCGCGCGCTATGCCGCGCTGTCGGTGAACGGCATCCCGTACGTGCTGTATGGCCTGGTGGGCGTCGCCTCGGCGGTCGCGGCGCTGGTGATGGTCTCCTATTTCGGCTCGGCGCGTTCGGATTTAGGCCGCGACCTGCTGATGCCGGCGCTGACCGCGGCGGTGCTCGGCGGGGCCAATATTTACGGCGGCTCGGGATCGATACTGGGTACCGCGCTGGCGGCATTGCTGGTGGGGTATCTGCAACAGGGTTTACAGATGGTCGGCATCCCCAACCAGGTGTCGAGCGCGCTGTCAGGGGCGCTGTTGGTTGTGGTGGTGATGGGGCGTTCGCTGAGCCTGCACCGTGAATGGGTGCGCGCGACCTGGCGGCGTCTTTTCTCGCATAGAACAATCGGAGCACAACAATGAAAACAAAACGTATCCTGCAGGTCAGCGCGCTGGCGCTGGCGATGAGCGTGGTTACCGCGCAAGCGGCGGACCGCATCGCCTTTATTCCTAAGCTGGTCGGCGTCGGCTTCTTTACCAGCGGCGGCAACGGCGCGAAAGAGGCGGGGAAAGCGCTGGGCGTTGATGTCACCTATGACGGCCCCACCGAGCCCAGCGTCTCCGGCCAGGTGCAGCTTATCAACAACTTCGTCAACCAGGGCTACAACGCGATTATCGTCTCCGCCGTTTCGCCGGACGGCCTGTGCCCGGCGCTGAAGCGGGCGATGCAGCGCGGGGTGAAAGTCCTGACCTGGGATTCCGATACCAAACCGGAGTGCCGCAGCATCTATATCAACCAGGGTACGCCGCAGCAGCTCGGCGGCCTGCTGGTGGAGATGGCGGAAAAGCAGGTCAGCAAACCTGCCGCCAAAGTCGCGTTTTTCTACTCCAGCCCGACGGTGACCGACCAGAACCAGTGGGTGAAGGAAGCCAAAGCCAAAATCGAAAAAGAGCATCCGCAGTGGCAAATCGTCACCACCCAGTTTGGCTATAACGATGCCACCAAATCGCTGCAAACCGCCGAGGGGATCTTAAAAGCGTATCCGGATCTCGACGCCATTATCGCGCCGGATGCCAATGCGTTGCCGGCGGCGGCGCAGGCGGCGGAGAACCTCAAGCGTCAGGGCGTGGCGATTGTCGGCTTTAGTACGCCGAACGTGATGCGCCCGTACGTTGAGCGCGGCACGGTAAAAGCGTTCGGCCTGTGGGATGTGGTTCAGCAGGGCAAAATTGCGGTTAACGTCGCCGATCGATTGTTGAAAAAGGGCGATCTTAACGTCGGCGACAGCGTTGAGGTGAAAGATATCGGCTCGCTGAAGGTCGAACCGAATAGCGTGCAGGGCTACCAGTATGAGGCGAAGGGCAACGGTATCGTGCTGCTGCCGGAGCGCGTGGTGTTCAGCAAAGAGAACATCAATAACTACGACTTCTGACGGAGGATGAGATGGCTGATTTAGACGACATCAAAGAAGGTAAGGACTTCGGTATCGACCGCCCGCAGCAGAATACGCTGTATACCCTGAAAGGCTGCGGCTCGCTGGACTGGGGCATGCAGTCGCGGATGGCGCGCATCTTTAATCCGCACAGCAACCGCACGGTGATGCTGGCCTTCGATCATGGCTACTTCCAGGGGCCAACCACCGGGCTGGAGCGTATCGACCTGTCGATTGCGCCGCTGTTTGCCGACACCGATGTGCTGATGTGCACCCGCGGCGTACTGCGCAGCCAGGTACCGGCGGCCACCAATAAGCCGGTGGTGCTCCGCGCCTCCGGCGGCAATTCGATTTTGAGCGAACTCTCCAACGAATGCGTGGCGGTGGCGATGGAAGACGCGCTGCGCCTCAACGTTTGCGCGGTGGCGGCGCAGGTCTATATCGGCAGCGAATACGAACATCAGTCGATCAATAACATCATCAAACTGGTGGATGCCGGCAATCGCTACGGTATGCCGGTCCTGGCGGTTACCGGCGTCGGCAAAGAGATGACCCGCGATGCGCGCTACTTCTCGCTGGCCAGCCGGATTGCCGCCGAAATGGGGGCGCAGTTTGTGAAGACCTATTTCGTTGAGGAAGGCTTTGAAAAAGTGACCGCCAGCTGTCCGGTGCCGATCGTGATTGCCGGCGGTAAAAAACTGCCGGAGCATGAGGCGCTGGAGATGTGCTGGCGGGCGATCGATCAGGGGGCGTCCGGGGTGGATATGGGGCGCAATATTTTCCAGTCCAGCGCCCCGCGCGCGATGCTGAAGGCGGTGAAAAAGGTGGTGCATGAGAATCTGAACGCGCGCGAAGCGTATCAGTTCTGGCAGGAAGAGAAACAGGGAGAGCTGAAATGAATGTGACGCTGGTGGAGATCAATATTAAACCCGAGCGGGTGGATGAGTTTCTTGAGGTGTTTCGCGCCAACCACGAAGGCGCGCTGCAGGAGCCGGGCAACCTGCGCTTTGATGTCCTGCAGGATCCCGAGGTGAAAACCCGCTTTTTTATCTACGAAGCCTATAAAGACGATGAGGCGGTGCTGGCGCATAAGAAGACGCCGCACTATTTAGCCTGCGTCGAAAAGCTGGAGGAGATGATGTCGCAGCCGCGGCAGAAACGCAGCTTTATCGGCCTGTTGCCGCAGGTATGAGGATTTTCCTTCCCCCTCTCCCTGTGGGAGAGGGGGAAGGGCACTTATTACGCTTCTTCAACCGAGACGCGCAGGGCCGCCAGCGCCTTACGCGCCGCTTTCAGCACCTGCTCACACTGCTCCAGGGTGAGGGTCAGCGGCGGTTCAACGCGGATCGTCTTGGCGTTGTTTAACGTCCCGGCGACCAGCACCCGCTGTCTGAACATCTCGCTGGCAAAGTCGTAGCCAATCTCGTTATCGACAAACTCGATGGCCATCAGCATGCCTTTCCCGCGCACTTCATTCACCAGGTCCGGATACTCCTGCGCCAGCAGGCGGAACCCGTCCAGCAGCATATCGCCTTTCTGCGCCGCCTGCGCCGGCAGGTTTTGCGTCAACAGCACGTTGATCGTCGCCAGCGCCGCCGCACAGGCCAACGGGTTGCCGCCGAAGGTGGTGGTGTGCAGGAACGGGTTGTCGAACAGCACCGAGAAGACCTCTTCCGTCGCCACCGTCGCGCCGATCGGCATCACACCGCCGCCGAGCGCTTTCGCCAGACACAGAATATCGGGCTGAACGTTCTCATGCTCGCAGGCGAACATCTTGCCGGTGCGGCCCATGCCGGTCTGCACTTCGTCGAGGATCAGCAGGGCGCCAAACTCATCGCACAGCTTACGCACCGCCGGCAAATATCCCTGCGGCGGGAGGATCACGCCCCCTTCGCCCTGAATCGGCTCGAGGATCACCGCCGCGACGTCGTCGCCGGTTTTCTTGCACTCGCTCAGCATGGTGCGCATGGCGTTGATATCGCCGAACGGCACGTGGCGGAAGCCCGGCAGCAGCGGCATAAAGGGTTTGCGGAAGGTCGACTTGGCGGTGGCCGACAGCGCGCCCAGCGATTTACCGTGGAAGGCGCCGCTGGTGGCGATGAAGGTAAATTTACCGCGCGGCGACTGATAGGCTTTCGCCAGCTTGATGGCCGCCTCTACCGATTCGGTACCGCTGTTGCAGAAGAAACTGTACTTTAGTTTGCCGGGCGTTAAGGCTGCCAGGGTTTTCGCCAGCATCGCGCGTAGCGGATCCAGCAGTTCCTGACTGTGAAGCGGTTGTTTCGCGAGTTGATTCTCGACGGCGGATACCACAACTGGATTACGGTGCCCTACATTGAAGATGCCAAACCCACCAAGGCAGTCGATAAATTCCTGTCCCTGGGTGTCGACAAGCGTATTTAACCCTCCCGCTTGCCACTCTACGGCTCCGTAATCCCCGCCGGCTGTGACCGATTTTCGATACTCTAAAAACCCCGGATTCACATGCTCTTTAAAGTATTCCCTGACCTCCTGGTTAAGTGCTTTCATTTCCTCATGATCAAGCGTGCGCTTTTCAATGAGATTCAGTGCGTGTGCGCTGCAGGCCAGAGCCGATGCGCTGGAAGGTAACCTGTTCAAAATGTGCTCCTGGGGCGGACGTATCACACGATACTGGATTAAGTATTGCAGGGATTACGCCAGTTCGGCAGAAGCGGTGAAAATCGGGATAAATGCAAAGCAAAAGACGAATTGTGTAAAATTTAATCTCATTGCGCCACTATTGGCACGTTTTATTCCTGAGCTGACGAGATTTTCTGCCTGGCGGCGATGAACGGGCCGATCCGTCGTGGTGCGGGCTGCCCCAGGGCGGGGCAGCCGGTGGTAACAAAAGAGGCTTAGTCGAGCTGAGAGATCTCCATCGCCGCCCGGTCAATAATGCCGATGATCTGCTTGAGCTGGGCGGCACTGCTGGCCTGCTGGTTCACTTTCAGGTCGAGGACCGCTTTGAAGTTTTCCAGCGCGCGCTTCATCTGCGGATCCCGGCGCAGCTCGCAGCCGACCATCCGCGCCTGCAGACGCTCCTGGATATGGGCCAGGTGCTCCTGGTTCTCGGCGTGCAGCTGTTTTCCTTCCTCGCTGATAACGATTTTTTTACGTCCGTTGTCATCTTCCACGCTGATAAGGCCCTGGTCCTGGAGCAGATCCAGCGTCGGGTAGATTACCCCCGGGCTGGGGCTGTAGTTCCCCTGGGTAAGCGTTTCGATCTCTTTGATCAGCTCATAGCCATGGCTGGCGTTGCGGCTGAGGATATCCAGAATGATCAGCCGCAGTTCACCGTGGCCAAAGAAACGCTGGCGGCGTCCGCTGCCGCGGCGGCCATGGTCGCCGTGTTCGCTGGGATCACCGTGGCGCCCGCGTGGCCCACGCCCCTCTTCATGATGATGTCGCATGGTTACCTCCTGCTGTTTTTGATATATCTAATTTATATCTAAAAAATGAATGTTCGCAATGCTGGTTGCCATTTATTTTTTAATATATTGATATATATGTAATTATTTTCTGATTGTGGATTTTGATGCGGTTTGTTTTGACTATATCAAAAAAAGACTTGCATTCTTTTTAGTTGGCAATCATTATCATTTGCATCAAGTTTAGATATATCTATTTACCGTTCACGAAGGCAATCGATGATGACAAAAACCAAAGCAGACAAGTACCCGCAGCGTGTCCGCAATGAGCTGCGTTTCCGTGAGCTGACGGTGCTGCGCGTGGAGCGCGCAGGCGCGGCGTTCCAGCGTATCGTGCTGGGAGGCGAGGCGCTGGAAGGCTTCGCTTCTCACGGCTTTGACGATCATACCAAGCTTTTTTTCCCCGAGCCGGGCGCGGCATTTACCCCGCCGCAGGTGACCGAGGAGGGGATTGACTGGGGCGAGGGCGTGCGGCCTGCGACCCGTGACTATACGCCGCTGTACGATGCCGAACGTCACGAGCTGGCTTACGATTTCTATATCCACGATGGCGGTATTGCCAGCCGCTGGGCGCTGGAAGCAAAAGTGGGCGATAAGCTGGTGATCGGCGGCCCGCGCGGCTCGCTGGTGGTGCCGGAAGATTATGCCTGGCAGCTGTATGTTTGCGATGAGTCCGGCATGCCGGCGCTGCGCCGTCGTCTGCTGGGGTTACGCCAGCTGCCGGCAAGGCCGCAGGTGACGGCCATCGTTACTATCGCCGATGCGTCGTATAAAGATTATCTGGCGGATCTCGACGGCTTTAACATCGAGTGGGTGGTGGGCCACAACCCGGCCTTCGTCGCCGAGCGTCTGGCCCAGGTGAAGGTGCCGGCGGAGGATTATTTCATCTGGCTGACCGGCGAAGGCGCGGTGGTGAAATCGCTGCTGGCGCGCTTTGAAGACGAGAGCATCGAACAGCAACTGGTGCGTTCCCAGGCGTACTGGCACAGCAAGTAAAAAGCCATCGTGGTAAAACCCGGATAGCGGCTTGCGCCTTATCCGGGCTACGGTTGGCGCCGTTTTTTGTCGGGTGGCGGCTTACGCCTTACCCGACCTTCTATTCGGCGGTGTGACGTCGCCCCAGTAAAACCCGGATAGCGGCTTGCGTACGGTTGGCGCCGATTTGTAGCCCCGGTAAGCGCAGCGCCACCGGGGAAGGCTTATCGTTCCGCCAGGGCCTTAAACACCATCGCTACCGCATGGGCGCCGGGGTCCATGTTGCCGAGCAGGCTATCGCTGTTGAGATAGGACGCTCGTCCGGCGCCAGCTTTGCCCGACTGGCAGGTGCGATCCGCCCCGGCCTGCGCCGCGGCAAAAGCGGCCTGCAGATTCTCCGGTTCGGCCAGCAGCGCCGCCAGCGCCGGCTGCAGAGCGTCGATCATCGTCCGGTCTCCCTCATCGGCGCCGCCGTAAAACTTCATCTGCTCCAGGCCGGCGTTCAGCGCCTCGGCCACGCTGGCGCCTTGCCCCAGCTTCTGCCCGGCAGCGGTGAAGAAGATCGACATCAATACCCCGCTGGAGCCGCCCATCACCACCGTCAGGCGTTCGCCGATCAGCGCAAAGAGCGTGGGCAGATCGTTTAGCGGCAGCTGCTGGCGCTGCAGCAGGTCGGCAATCTCGCGCGCCCCGGCGGCGAAGGTGGAGCCGGTATCGCCGTCGCCCACTTTGGCGTCCAGTGCGTTGAGATGTTCTTCAAGATCGATGAGGGCGCCGGTCACCTGCGCGACGTAATCGCCCACCAGTGGATTGCCCGATGGCATGAAGTCGACGCGCGCGCTGGCGAGAGTGGACGGCATGATGTTAACTGCCCGCGGCTGCACCGGCGTCTGCCAGCCGGCGGTTTCCACGTCCGACAGCAGCGCTTTTTCAATACCCTCCTCCAGCACGATGGCGCTCAGCGAGAAGCCTTTCATATCCAGCGCCGTCACCAGCGAGGCCGGGCCTATTAACCAGTCAACGCGCGCCTGCAGCGGGGTGTTGGCCAGCTCGCGGGTCAGGATCGCCATCTCAGCCACCGACACGCCGCCGAGGTTATTAAGCATCACCGCCAGGCGGCCGGTTTCCGGCAGGGCGGCAGTCAGTTTTTCCACCATCAGGTTGACGATTTCCGCACTGTTTTGCGTGGCGATCGTCGAGGCGCCCGGCTCACCGTGGATGCCCATTCCCAGCTCGGCGTGACCGGCCTGATGGCGCGGCGCGCTGTCGGCTTCCTGCGGCAGGTGGCAGCTGGCCAGCGCCACCCCGATGCTGGCGGTATGGCTGGCGGCGTATTGCGCTTCACGCAGGACGGTGGCGAGGTTGAAGCCGCGCTCGGCGAAATAGCCCGCCACTTTATGCACCAGAATGGTCCCGGCGATGCCGCGCGGCTGCTTGTTATCCGGCAGCGAAATGTCGTCGCCGACGATCAGCATCTCCACGTTGTAGCCGAGACGGCGCGCTTTCTCCGCCGCCAGGCCGAAGTTAAGCCGATCGCCGGTGTAGTTTTTGACGATCAGCAGGCAGCCCGCCTCGCCGGTCACCGCCTGAATGGCGGTAAGCACCGCGTCGACGCTCGGCGAGGCGAACAGATCGCCGCAGACCGCGGCGGTCAGCATGCCTTTACCAATAAAGCCGACGTGCGCCGGTTCATGGCCGGCGCCGCCGCCGGAGATCACCGCCACGTTGTTTTTATTCAGATCGCGACGGACCACCACCCGGATCGCCGGGTCGCTCTCCAGACGGGCGAGGTTATTCCACGGGCTGGCGATAATGGTACCCTCAATCACATCGTTGACGAGGCTGGCGCGCTGGTTAAAAAAGAATTGAGACATAGTGGTTCCTGAAGAGTAAGCGAAAACTCACCCTCCGGAGGCAGGCCTCCGGAGCGGTAACGGTCAACGTGAATTTTAGTCACGGATAAGGCGTTGGTTACGCATATCGAGCGCGATGGCTTCGCCAGGCTGAATATCCTTCAGCGCCTCGCCCTGCTGGCACAGCCACACGATCCCCGCGGCGCGGGCGATAATCGCGCCGTGAGCCTGTTCGCTGCCATCGCGCAGGCACAGGCCTTTAATGAGGCTGGCATCCAGTTGTAAGACGGTTGAGGGATAAATGTTGTCGGCAATAATAATTGTTGGCTCGCCGGGCGTCGGCAGCGTCTCCTGAATACCCTGCAGATGGCGCAGGGTGCGCTGCAGAATATCTTCGATATCGATATAGCGCGCCTGCAGGTAGGGGTCATCCAGCTGGCGATACTGCTGGCTGAGCTCCATTAGCACCTGATGCCACGCCCATTCCGCCGAGCATTGTTCGGTGAGCAGACGATCGTTGGCGGCATCAAACAGATCGTCATCGTCGAGCAGGGTGTGGTGCCCGGCGAAGATCGCCGCGATATCGGCGTTAAATTTATTTTCCGCCAGCTCGGTCAGGGCGATAAGATCCGCCAGCGTCTGGTCGATGGCCTGGCGCAGGCGCTGCTGCTCGCGGGCAGCATCGGCGGCAGCCGGGCGGAGCGGCTGGATCAGGGCCAGCGGATAGCGCAGGGCAACGCCTTCGACGCGCTCGGGCGTTGCCGGAGCCGCTGCCGGTTGCGCCGCAGGCGATTCACCGAAGTTATTGGCGGCCAGCGCCTGAAACGCCGCCAGCGCCGCGTCGGCATCCGGACCGCGGGCCAGCAGGCGCAGTTTATCGTTACGGCGTACCTGCAATAGCGCGATTTGGTTGAGGCTGTCCGGTTTGACGCACTTCCCGTTTTTCTCCAGCAGCAGATCGGCATTAAAACCCGCCAGCGCGGCGACCAGCTTCGACGCCGGACGCACGTGCAGGCCGTTGTGATTGTTAATAATGACTGAAACCGATTTTGTGTCGCCGTCGTCGGCAAGCGTCGGCGCCGGCGCGGCGTCAGAAGTTGGCGAAGGTAAACCCAGCTGAACCCGCTTGGCCTCCAGGGCGCTCATGGCGTCGGCGATCACCTTGTCGATCCCGGCGCCGGAGGCAGCGCTGACGGTGGCCGCCAGCGTCCCTTCCACCAGCGGCGCGGCGCACAGCCGCACCTTCGCGGCAATCGCCGGATCGAGCAGATCGAGGGCGGTTTCGGCGCTGAGTAACGCGCTGCCGATATCCATCATCACCAGCACGTGATCGGTATCGGCGACAGATTCGATCGCCTCCATGACTTTAAGCGGATCGGTGCCGATCGGGCTGTCTGGATCGTCGATCCCGGCGGCGATCGCCAGTTTGCAGCCATCGTTGATTAACATCTGCCGGGCCAGTTCTCCGACACCTTCGCCCAGCCGGGCGCTATGAGAAACAATAACCAGGTTTACCATCGCGATTTCCTTACTCTTTGGCGGCGGCGGCCAGCATCTCAACCATAAATAGCACCGAGGTTGCGCCGGGATCCTGATGTCCGATGCTGCGCTCGCCGAGATAGCTGGCGCGGCCTTTACGCGCCTGCATGGTGATGGTGGCGTGGGCCGCACGCTCGGCCACTTCGCAGGCGGCATCCAGCGCGGCGGCGATCGACAGGTGCTGCTCGCTGGACTGGCGCAGGGAGTCCGCCACCGGCAGCCAGACGTCGCACATGGTTTTATCCCCTGGCTCCGCTTTGCCGCGGTTGACCACCCCGTCCGCGCCTTCGCGGATCATCAGGTACAGTTCATCGAGGGTCAGGCTCTGGTGGGCCTGAGTGACCTGCGCGGCGCGAATGAAGAAGGTGCCGAACAGCGGGCCGCTGGCGCCGCCAACGTTGGAGAGCAGCGTCATGCCGGTATTTTTCAGGATAAAACCGATGTCTTTATCGGCGATCGACGGCAGCTTTTCGACCACTTTACTAAAGCCGCGGTGCATATTGAGGCCGTGGTCGGCGTCGCCGATCTCTTTATCGAGGCCGGTGAGAAAATCGCTCTCTTTGGTGAAAATGTCGCCGCAGCGGTATAGCCAGTCGACGATTTGCGTTCTGTTCAGTGACATCTCGTGCTCCTTAGTTTCCCCAGTTCAGCGCCGGGGTATGAACCGGGGCGTCCCATAGCGCCAGCGTCTCATCATCCACTTTCAGCAGGGTGACGGAGAAGCCCGACATATCCAGCGAGGTGCAGTAGCTGCCGATGAGGTTGCGTTCGATGATGATGCCGGACGCTTCGCAGCGCTGGGCGAGACGGTGATACACGCCGTACAGTTCGGACAGCGGGGTGGCGCCGAGGTTATTGACCAGCGCGATGACCCGGTCGCCGTTTTGCAGCGCGGTTTTGCTCTGCTTCACTTCCTGCCACGCGCCCTTGACGGTATCCCACTGGCGCAGCGTGCGGCTGTAGGCGCCATTCTCCAGCAGGGTATCGAACATCTCATCGACGGTTTGGTCCAGCGAGCTGAAGTGGCGGCGGTCGATGCCCGGCTCGCCGTGAATGCCGACGCCGAACTCCATCTCGTTATCTTTCAACGTAAAGGAGGGCTGCCCGGCGGCCGGTACGGTGCAGGCGCCGAGAGCGATACCAATCGAGTGGCCGAGATTGTTCAGGCGGCGGCCCAGTTCAGCGCAGGCTTCCAGCGAGTCACCGCGCTCGGCGGCGGCGCCGACCAGTTTTTCGATCAACACGGTATTGGCGACGCCGCGGCGACCAGCGGTATAGAGACTGTCTTTCACCGCCACGTCGTCGTCGACCACTACGGTGGTGACTTTAATGCCGCTCTCATGCAGCAGCTCGGTGGCGGTTTCGAAGTTCAGGATGTCGCCGGTGTAGTTTTTGATAATCAGCAGAACGCCTTCGCCGCCGTCAATTTGCATCGCGCATTCGAACATTTTGTCCGGCGTCGGCGAGGTGAAGATTTCCCCCGGGCAGGCGCCAGAGAGCATGCCCTGGCCGATATAGCCGCAGTGCATCGGCTCATGTCCGCTGCCGCCGCCGGAGAGCAAGGCCACCTTGCCGGCCACCGGCGCGTCGGTGCGGGTCACATATAGCGGGTCCTGATGCAGGGTCAGCTGCGGATGGGCTTTAGCCAGCCCCTGTAATTGTTCATTCAGTACATCTTCAACACGGTTAATCAGCTTTTTCATTATTCAGTGCTCCGTTGGAGAAGGTTCGATGCGGCCTCTCTGCTGGCGGAGGCGGTCATCGCGTAGGGGTATCGTCTGACGGTGGAGCGTGCCTGGCGATATGATGATTCTGGCTGAGCGGACGAAAAAAAGAATGCCCCGACGATCGGGTTTCATTACGAAACATTGCTTCCTGATTTTGTTTCTTTATGGAACGTTTTTGCCGAGGATACGGTGAAAATGCGAGCTGGCGCGCTTTTTTTCTTCTGTCATAAGCGGCGGTCAGGATGGCTGGCGAAGCGGGTGGGAAAAAATTTTTGCTGATTTTCTGCCGGCTGCGGGAGAAAAAAAGGCCGAAAAGGGGGGATGGTAAGGGCATTATGCGGCAGATGAGCGGATCGGGATCGCAATCCTGACAGAGAACAGGGTTTTTTGTTCCAATATGAAACGTAAAAATTTAAGCTGTGTTTCATATCAGAACAAAAAGGCGAAAGATTTTTTTGTTCCCTGCCGGCCCTACAGTGATCGCACTGCTCCGGTACCGTTCCGTTCAGGCCGCGTTTTCCGGCCGGCGCGGATAACGCCAGGGCTCTTCATGTCTACATGCGCACTTATTTGAGGGTGAAAGGAATGCTAAAAGTTATTCAATCTCCAGCCAAATATCTTCAGGGTCCTGATGCTGCTGTCCTGTTCGGTCAATACGCCAAAAACCTGGCGGAGAGCTTCTTCGTCATCGCCGACGATTTCGTGATGAAGCTGGCGGGAGAGAAAGTGGTGAATGGTCTGCAGAGCCACGATATTCGCTGCCATGCGGAACGGTTTAACGGTGAATGCAGCCATGCTGAAATTAACCGTCTGATGGCGATTTTGCAAAAACAGGGCTGCCGCGGCGTGGTTGGCATCGGCGGCGGTAAAACCCTCGATACCGCGAAGGCGATCGGTTACTACCAGAAGCTGCCGGTGGTGGTGATCCCGACCATCGCCTCGACCGATGCGCCGACCAGCGCGCTGTCGGTGATCTACACCGAAGCGGGCGAGTTTGAAGAGTATCTGATCTATCCGAAAAACCCGGATATGGTGGTGATGGACACGGCGATTATCGCCAAAGCGCCGGTACGCCTGCTGGTCTCCGGCATGGGCGATGCGCTCTCCACCTGGTTCGAGGCCAAGGCCTGCTACGATGCGCGCGCCACCAGCATGGCCGGGGGGCAGTCCACCGAGGCGGCGCTGAGCCTCGCCCGCCTGTGCTATGATACGCTGCTGGCGGAGGGCGAAAAGGCCCGTCTGGCGGCGCAGGCCGGGGTGGTGACCGAAGCGCTGGAGCGCATCATCGAGGCGAACACCTACCTCAGCGGCATTGGCTTTGAAAGCAGTGGCCTGGCCGCCGCCCACGCGATCCACAACGGTTTCACCATTCTGGAAGAGTGCCACCATCTGTATCACGGTGAGAAAGTGGCCTTCGGTACCCTGGCGCAGCTGGTGCTGCAGAACAGCCCGATGGATGAGATTGAAACGGTGCTGGGCTTCTGCCAGCGCGTCGGCCTGCCGGTGACCCTCGCGCAGATGGGCGTCAAAGAGGGGATCGACGCGAAAATCGCCGCGGTGGCGAAAGCCACCTGCGCGGAAGGGGAGACCATCCACAATATGCCGTTCGCGGTGACCCCGGAGAGTGTGCACGCCGCTATCCTCACCGCCGATCTGTTAGGCCAGCAGTGGCTGGCGCGTTAATTCGCGGTGGCTAAACCGCTGGCGCCGGTCGGCGGTTTTTCTTTCTCCCCTCTGGCAGTGGCTGCCGGAGGGGTTCTCTATGGTAAAACGCGGAAAACAGTATGACTGTTCAGACTCAGGATACCGGGAAGGCGGTCTCTGCCGTCATCGCCCAGTCATGGCATCGCTGCAGCAAGTTTATGCAGCGTGAAACCTGGCAAACGCCGCACCAGGCCCAGGGCCTGACCTTCGACTCTATCTGTCGGCGTAAAACCGCGCTGCTGACCATCGGTCAGGCGGCGCTGGAGGATGCCTGGGAGTTTATGGACGGTCGCCCCTGCGCGCTGTTTATTCTTGATGAGACCGCCTGCATCCTGAGCCGCTGCGGCGAACCGCAAACGCTGGCCCAGCTGGCTGACCTGGGATTTCGCGACGGCAGCTACTGCGCGGAGAGCATTATCGGCACCTGCGCGCTGTCGCTGGCCGCGATGCAGGGGCAGCCGATCAACACCGTCGGCGATCGGCATTTTAAGCAGGCCCTGCAGCCATGGAGCTTTTGTTCGACGCCGGTGTTTGATAATCACGGGCGGCTATTCGGCTCCATCTCCCTCGGTTGCCTGGTGGAGAATCAATCCAGCGCCGACCTTTCCCTGACGCTGGCCATCGCCCGCGAGGTGGGCAATTCCCTGCTCACCGACAGCCTGCTGGCGGAATCCAACCGCCACCTCAATCAGATGTACGGCCTGCTGGAGAGCATGGACGATGGGGTGATGGCGTGGAACGAGCAGGGCGTCCTGCAGTTTCTCAATGTTCAGGCGGCGAGACTGCTGCATCTTGATGCCCAGGCCAGCCAGGGGAAAAATATCGCCGATCTGGTGACCCTCCCGGCGCTGCTGCGCCGCGCCATCAAACACGCCCGCGGCCTGAATCACGTCGAAGTCACCTTTGAAAGCCAGCATCAGTTTGTCGACGCGGTGATCACCTTAAAACCGATTGTCGAGGCGCAAGGCAACAGCTTTATCCTGCTCCTGCACCCGGTGGAGCAGATGCGGCAGCTGATGACCAGCCAGCTCGGTAAAGTCAGCCACACCTTTGAGCAGATGTCTGCTGACGATCCGGAAACCCGGCGCCTGATCCACTTTGGCCGCCAGGCGGCGCGCGGCGGCTTCCCGGTGCTGCTGTGCGGCGAAGAGGGGGTCGGGAAAGAGCTGCTGAGCCAGGCCATCCACAATGAAAGCGAGCGGGCGGGCGGCCCCTACATCGCCGTCAACTGCCAGCTGTATGCCGACAGCGTGTTGGGCCAGGACTTTATGGGCAGCGCCCCCACTGATGATGAGAATGGCCGCCTGAGCCGGCTTGAGCTGGCCAACGGCGGCACCCTGTTTCTGGAAAAGATTGAGTATCTGGCGCCGGAGCTGCAGTCGGCTCTGCTGCAGGTCATTAAGCAGGGAGTGCTCACCCGCCTTGACGCCCGGCGCCTGATCCCGGTGGATGTGAAGGTGATCGCCACCACCACCGTCGATCTGGCCAACCTGGTGGAGCAGAACCGCTTTAGCCGCCAGCTGTACTATGCGCTGCACTCGTTCGAGATCGTCATCCCGCCGCTGCGCGCCCGACGCAACAGTATTCCGTCGCTGGTGCATAACCGGTTGAAGAGCCTGGAGAAGCGTTTCTCTTCGCGACTGAAAGTGGACGATGACGCGCTGGCGCAGCTGGTGGCCTACTCGTGGCCGGGGAATGATTTTGAGCTCAACAGCGTCATTGAGAATATCGCCATCAGCAGCGACAACGGCCACATTCGCCTGAGTAATCTGCCGGAATATCTCTTTTCCGAGCGGCCGGGCGGGGATAGCGCGTCATCGCTGCTGCCGGCCAGCCTGACCTTTAGCGCCATCGAAAAGGAAGCTATTATTCACGCCGCCCGGGTGACCAGCGGGCGGGTGCAGGAGATGTCGCAGCTGCTCAATATCGGCCGCACCACCCTGTGGCGCAAAATGAAGCAGTACGATATTGACGCCAGCCAGTTCAAGCGCAAGCATCAGGCCTAGTCTCCTCGATACGCGCCATGGAGAACAGGGCATCCGACAGGCGATTGCTGTAGCGTAGCGGTATCGATAAGTGAGACGGGTCCGGCGGGTAACGAGGTTAACTTTCCCCGGCAGGACGCCGGGGAGCAGGGTTATTTTTTGATGACCGCGCTGAGATCGCCGAGTTTAGCGGCGGGGTTCTTGTGGCACTGCTGCAACATTTTCGGTACCGAGACGGTCTCGACTTCATGCCAGTCGACATAGTCGCCGCCGCTGAAGTCGGTGTTGCGATTCACGACCCAGAAGGCCACGGGGGTCATGCTTTTCGGGTTCATATCCATAAACTCCTGACAGGTCATATTCTGCGGTGTGGTTTCCTGAACCGCGAACGCCGGGCTGGTCATCAGACAGAATGTGGTGGCCGCCGCGGTCAACACGAGTGCTTTAGGTAAATTCATTTTCTTCTCCAGTGATAAAATACGGCTTAAGCCTGGGCGTGCTTCATCTTATTGCGCAGGACCAGAAAGCCGATGGCGCTAAATATCATTTCAACGCCGATAAACGCGGTGATAAATAACCAGCTTTGCTGCGGGTTCATTGCCAGCCACAGGCAGGCGATAAGTAAATCCAGCAAACCGATAAAAATATTCCAGCCAGCGCCGCTTTGTTTTCGGGTTTGACATCCGCTGACGATGCGGGAAATACCGCCGAGAACAAATAAAAAGCCAAATAAAATGGCCAGACTGCTCATACCGTTGAGGGGATTGACGACAAAGCTCAGGCCGAGCACGATCCAGGCGATGGCGAAGATCAGCGCCACCAGGCGTGATTTCCAGTGCTGCTGGCGGAAGACAATCAAGCTGTACAGTGAATAGAAGCCACAGATCATCAACAACATGCCGGTTACCACGGCGAGATACCAACCGGCGACCAACGGCCAGGCCAGGCAACAGGCCCCGCAGATAAACAGCAGGGCGGCCATCATGCCGGCATGCCGTTTATATCGTAAGAAGATGCGTGGACTAAACGCATTTAAAGTGTAATGGCTAAACATAAACATAATTGCTCCGCAGATCCCGGTAGGCGGCCTGGCGCTGAAATAAACGTATGGTTTATTCCGCGGGCCAAAAGAAATGTCTGAGGAAAATAGTAGGCCGCGGTATCGCCAGGCGTAAATAAGAGCGCCGAGGTCACTTTATACGTCTGGTCTGACAGCTGTCAGACCAGGCCCGCAATATCACTTCCGGGCTCTGATTCTCAATAACCACGATATTTTTTAAGCTGGCTGCGTTTGGTGATGCTTACCGATTTTAATCAGGAGTTAACAATGAAAAAAGTCATTCTGGCGAGCCTGCTGGCAACCATGATGGGTACCTCTCCGGTGTGGGCGGCAGACAGCGCGACGGCAGCGCCAACCGCGGCAGCCACGGCGCAGGTACAGAAAGAAGCTGCCGATGTGCTGCAGGTGGCGGTGCAGGGCGCGAACGCGATGCGCGACGTCCAGTTCGCCCGTCTGGCGCTGTTCCACGGCCAGCCGGAGAGCGCCAAAAAACTGACAGACGACGCCGCCGCGCTGCTGGCCGCCGATGACGCCAGCTGGGCGAAGTTCGTGAAAACTGACGCCACAGCAAAAATGATCGCCGATCGCTATGTGGTGATCAACGCGACCGTCGCCCTGTCTGAAGACTACGTGGCCACACCGGAAAAAGAGAGTGCCATTAAATCTGCCAACGAAAAGCTGGCGAAAGGTGACCAGAAAGGGGCTATTGATACCCTGCGTCTGGCCGGCATCGGCGTGATCGAGAACCAGTATCTGATGCCGCTCAACCAGACCCGTAAAGCGGTGGCGCAGGCGCAAAAACTGCTGAAAGCCGGGAAGTATTACGAAGCGAATCTGGTGCTGAAGGGCGCTGAAGAGGGCATTGTGGTGGATAGCGAGATGCTGGTGGCAGGCAACTGATCCTCGTTCCACCCTGAGAGAGCGCAGAGGAAGAAACTGACATGGATGTCCCCTTAACGCTCGGGCAGGCGGACTGCCCGAGCGGAACGGCTAGCGGCCGATCAGGGCGTTGATTTCGCCGTCGATCTCGCGCATGACGCCGGTGATGTGCTGTACCACCTCCAGACAGCTTGCCGGCGTCAGCGAATCAGGTCGCTTAGCCTCAAAAGGGGCGCACAATTGTTGTAGCGCAGTAATCCCCAGAATTTGTGCTGAACCGTGCAGACGGTGCAGCGCTCGCAGAAAGGTCTGCGGTTCATGCCGGGCGATAGCCTGTCCGGCGGCCTGCAAATCTGTGGCCGACGCATCGCGGAACGTCTCCAGTATTTCAGTCATCAGCGCCTGGTCTCCCCCCGTATTTTCGGTCAGCACGCTGAGCTTCAGGTGCCGGGTGACGTTAGGTGATGCGCGGCCCCCCGCTAAACGGCTGAGCTCATGGCTCAGCGTCTGAACCGACACCGGCTTAAACAGACACATATTCATGCCGCTGGCCAGACACGCCTCCCGTGACTGCGGCAGCGCGCTGGCGGTCACGCCCCAAATGACCAGGCCCGGATAGCGACGGCGTAACGAGGCCGCCAGCGCCAGACCATCTTTCCTGGGCATATTGAGGTCCGTGATCAGCAGATCGTAATGTTTGCTGGCGAGCTTATTCTCCGCCTCTTCACCGTCGCAGGCTTCATCGACGCTATAGCCGATGGTGCTGAGCTGGCGTTTAAGCAGCAGCCGGTTGGTGGGGTGGTCGTCCGCTATCAATATCGCCAGTCCGGGCAGGGCCTGCGGCCTGGTGGGCAATGCCTGCGGCGCATGAAGCGCGCAGTGACTCGCCTTGACCGGCAGGGTGATGGTGAAAGTTGTCCCCACCCCCGGGTGACTGACCATCTCCAGTCGACCCTGCATCAGCGCAACCAGCTCTTTGCAAATGACCAGCCCCAGTCCGGAGCCGGTCTGCTGGCGCCCCTGGCGCGCCTGAGCATAGCGGTGGAAGAGAGTAGCCTGCTCTGCTTCACTGATCCCGCAGCCGCTGTCGCTGACGATGAGCGTCAGCTCCCCCTGCGTCTCATCCGCTTGCACCAGCCGGCAACTGACCTGAATCGCACCCTCGGCGGTAAACTTCAGCGCATTGCCGATGAGATTATTGAGGATTTGCCGTAGCGCCTGCGGGTCGAGCCACAGCATGATCCCTTCCTGCAGCGCGTTATGGTGGTGCAGAACGATGCCCTTTTGCTGCGCCAGCGCGTCGAAGGTGTGGCATTGCTGCGACACTAACTGTGCGACATCGCTCCACTGCGGGGTGATCTGGTATTTTCCCGACTCAATCTTGTCGATATCGAGAATATTACCGATAAGTCCCAGCAGGGTTTGCGCCGTCGACCCCGCCAGTTCGATCGCCTCTTTACGCTGGCCGACGTTCAGCTCCGGTTTCGCCAGCAGCTCCAGAAAGCCGACGATGGCGCTCACCGGCGTGCGCAGCTCGTGGCTCATGCTGGCCAGAAAGCGACTCTTCGCTTTTGTCGCCTGAACGGCTTTATCTTTCTCGTGCTCCAGCGCACAGGAGAGCGCCTCCTTCTGCGCCAGCTCGTCTTCCAGCCGCTGTTGGGAGTCTTTGCGTTTGCGTACTTCCCGACACAGGGAGAGTCCCCAGCCGAGGCTGATGGCGATCAGCACCAGCGCAAAGGCGATCAGCTGGTAAAACTGGCGGCTGTACTGGCTCCAGTTCTCTATTTGCTGGCTGGATATTTTCGACCACTTCTCGGTCATCTGCAGAATATCCCGTGGTGGAATCGCCTGCAGCGCTTTGCCAAGAATGGCGGCCAGCACCGGTTCATCGCGCGGGATGGCCAGCCGAATGGCGGCGACGGGGAGTCCGTCGATGCGGGTGTAGTGCAGACCCTGCGGATAGTAGTGGTCGATCATATAGCGGACGGAAAGCTCCGAGGCTACGGCGGCATCCACTTCGCCTTCCTCTACCATCTTCATGGCGACGCCAACGTTATCCGTCTCCACCCAGTTAATCAGCGGAAAACGCGCTTTCAGATCATGGGCGGCGATAGGCCCGACCGGCAGGGCGATCCGCGCCGGGCGCGTCAGCAGATGCGGGTCGGGCGCGCTGCCGCGAGCGACCAGCACAAAGGCCACGTTAATGAGCGGATCGCTGAGGGTGACGTAGGCCTGCGGCTGCGAATTGAGGGTGGCGGCGGGCATGATCGCCCAGTCCTCTTTTTCCATGCGCTTTGCCAGATCGTGGCGATTGCGCACCAGGATGGGTTCAAACTGTAGTCCGGTCTGCAGTGAGAAAATATTCAGCATATCGGCCATGATGCCGCGCAGCTCATCTTCGTTATCCACCAGGGTAAACGGCGGAAAATAGGGGTTGACCAGCAGGCGGATGCGACGATGCTTCTGCAGCCAGCGCTGCTCCTCGGCGCTAAAGGGGAGGGGGGTATTGAGAAACGACAGATCGCCGCGGTTGAGCCAGTTTTGCATGATCCGCATCGCGGTATCGCTGTCGATGGCATGAATGAAACGATCGAGGATCTGGTGTAACTCCGGCCGATCGTCGCGGGTGACGAAGCGGTTGTGTTGTTCCTGCTGACGAAAATAGTGCGCAATGACCAACGATTGCGAGAAATACTTCGAGATACAGTGGCCAGTGGTGATGTTGTTGCCAATGAAATACTGATTTTCACCGCTGACCACCGAGGCAAGCGCCTGATAGTCGCTATCGTAAAGGGTGATTTTGGCGTTGGGAAACGCCTGCTGAATAATATCGAAAAAGGCGCATTCGCGGGTGCAGGCCAGCGTAACGCGGCGGTCAGTGGTCAGCGGCGGCAGGGGGGATTTCAGCGAGGTCACCAGCGCCGGCCAGGTTTTGATCAGCGGCGCGGTTCGTACCAGGCCTGCGGCGAGCGCATCCCGGTGAGCTACCTGAGTGAGCAGGGTATCGACCTGCCGGTCGTCCAGGGCGGTGAGCGCCTGCTGCTCGGTGTCATACTGGCGGATAATCACCTTCAGTCCGAGGCTGTGCTTCATCAGTGCCAGATAGTCGGCGTTGATGCCCTGATAACTTTTCTCGTCGCCGTCATAGACGATGGGCGTCATCTCGGGAAGCCAGGTGCCGATGGTCAGTGTCGGTTGCCCGGCCAGCCAGGCTTTCTCCTTAACGCTAAGCGGAATATCGATCGCCGCGATATGAGAATGGCTCTTCAGCTCCAGCTGTTTCATGGCATACGTGGCAGGAGAGAGACTCAGCGCCAACCCGACAACGACGGATAAAATAAGACGAACCGCCATGCCATCACCCTATTTTATTGCGTTGCGCAAAGTCATAAAGCTCAAGCAGGGAGCCGCAGCCTAATTTATCCATCAGACGGACCTTATAGGTACTTACCGTTTTATTGCTGATATTCATTTTGCTGCCGATGGTGGTGTAGTCGACGCCACAGAGGATATAGCGGAAAACCTTCATCTCCTGCGTTGACAGCGTATCCAGCCGGTCCTGATCGGTGATGCCGTGCGTGCAGAAGCGCTCCAGTGAAAAAGGGAAATAGCTGTAGCCATTATTGGCCGCGTCGATCGCGGCGAGGATATTATTCATTCCCTCTTTTTTACTCACAAAACCGTTGGCCCCGCAGTCGGCGCTGCGTTTGCCGTAGAACAGTTCATTCTTCGCGGAAATGACGATAATTTTTCCCCGGTAACGGCGTTTGCGCAGCTGCTCCAAAACGTCGATGCCGCTGAGCTCCGGAATATCGACATCGACAATCAGCAGGTCAGGCTGCATGCTTTCTGCGGTCTGCACCGCATGGGCGCCGCTGTCGAGTTCTGCCGCGACGGTAATGCCGTTGGTGTCGAGAAGATTGCGAATGGCGATACGTGCCAATGGATGATCGTCAATGATTATCGCATTCATGGGGGCGTAAATCCTGATATGAAAAAAGAAGGGCGATGCCTGGTGCAGGTGCGGCGGAGGTTATTTTTATCGGTGCCGTAATAAGGCGCAATTGTAACACAAATCGTTTTCGGCCGGGAAAATATTGTGGATGAGTGCTTGTTGAATATATTTGCATATCTGGATGACAGCTGTAGGAACAGGCGTTCACTGACTTCAGCGCTGTCTGCTGTTAAAAAAAATGCAAACGATTAATCTGCCCTTTTTAAGGTGAGTAGCCCGGAATTCCCTCCGGCAACAGCTGGCAGGTAAATAATAACAATGGCAAAAGAAAAGCGCGCCCTCTGGCGAAAATGGGGTTGGAAACGTCTGATGGCAGGAATAATCATTCTGGCAATAAGTAGCGTCGCGGCGGGAAAGAATATCGCACCCGATGAGGTACGGACTCGCGATA
>NZ_PJDK01000065.1:0-30750 GCF_002837615.1 Klebsiella sp. X1-16S-Nf21 | reverse complement strand
CGTTGGCCTGAACGGCGCTATCGTTGGCATGACCACCTTCGGTGAGTCTGCGCCGGCTGAGCAGCTGTTCGAAGAGTTCGGCTTCACCGTCGACAACGTGGTCGCTAAAGCGAAAGCGCTGCTGTAATGGCTGGTACGGTGCGGGCTGATGCCCTCACCCCAACCCTCTCCCACAGGAGAGGGTGCAAATACCAAAAACGGTAACCCCTGGGTTACCGTTTTGCTGTTACCTCGCCACCCGGCTTTTTGTATGCACTATTCTTCGAACATGTAACCGCCCTGTGAATTATTCCAAAAGAAATGTGACACAAGTCATATAGCTGGTTTATTGCGCTGGACAAACATTCCTTTTATTCCTTGTTTCGCTTATTCTAGCTGAAGCGTTTCAGTCGTTTAAATGTTCGACAATTAATCAATCAGTCGCAGTTTGCAGCTGGTAAGGTTCCCCTCAGAGCGTTGCTGGATTACTCTGTCAGCCACCTCAAAAAAGGGTCAGCCTTGCAGGAGATCTATGACCATTCGCATCGCGATTAATGGCTTCGGTCGTATTGGACGTAACGTGGTTCGTGCGCTATATGAGTCCGGGCGTCGTGCGGAAATCACCGTGGTGGCAATCAATGAGCTGGCGGATGCGGCAGGGATCGCGCATTTGTTGAAATATGATACCAGCCATGGCCGCTTCGCCTGGGATGTCCGTCAGGAGCGCGAACAGCTGTTTGTTGGCGATGATGCCATCCGCCTGCTACACGAGCCGACCATTGCGGCGCTGCCGTGGCGCGAGCTGGCGGTAGACGTGGTGCTCGACTGCACCGGCGTATACGGGAGTCGTGAACACGGCGAAGCCCATCTGCAGGCTGGCGCGAAGAAAGTGCTCTTCTCCCATCCTGGCGGCAACGATCTCGACGCGACGGTGGTCTATGGCGTCAATCAGGATGAGCTCCGCGCCGAGCACCGCATTGTCTCCAACGCCTCCTGCACCACCAACTGCATTATTCCGATCATTAAACTGTTAGATGATGCCTATGGCATTGAGTCCGGCACCGTCACCACCATTCATTCGGCGATGCATGACCAGCAGGTGATTGACGCCTACCATCCGGATCTGCGGCGTACCCGCGCGGCCAGCCAGTCGATCATTCCGGTGGATACCAAACTGGCGGCAGGGATCACCCGTATTTTCCCGCAGTTTAATGACCGTTTTGAAGCGATTGCCGTGCGGGTGCCGACGATAAACGTGACGGCAATTGACCTGAGCGTGACGGTGAAAAAACCGGTAAAAGCATGTGAAGTCAACCAGTTGCTGCAAAAAGCAGCACAAGGTGCATTTCATGGTATAGTTGACTATACGGAATTACCGTTGGTCTCGACAGATTTTAACCACGATCCGCACAGTGCTATTGTTGATGGCACGCAAACCCGGGTCAGTGGCGCGCATCTGATCAAAACGCTGGTCTGGTGCGATAACGAATGGGGCTTTGCTAACCGAATGCTCGACACGACGTTAGCGATGGCGGCTATTGGTTTCAGGTTCGACGCATAAACGTCGACAAAACTTTATGAATCAACGAGAGGATTCACCATGTCTGTAATTAAGATGACCGATCTGGATCTGGCTGGTAAACGCGTTTTTATCCGTGCGGATCTGAACGTACCAGTTAAAGACGGGAAAGTAACCAGCGACGCACGTATCCGTGCATCTCTGCCGACCATTGAACTGGCGCTGAAGCAGGGCGCGAAAGTCATGGTTACTTCTCACCTGGGTCGTCCGACCGAAGGCGAGTACAACGAAGAATTCTCTCTGCTGCCGGTTGTTAATTACCTGAAAGACAAACTGTCCAACCCGGTACGTCTGGTTAAAGACTACCTGGATGGCGTGGAAGTGGCTGCCGGTGAGCTGGTGGTTCTGGAAAACGTTCGCTTCAACAAAGGCGAGAAAAAAGACGACGAAGCGCTGTCCAAAAAATATGCCGCGCTGTGCGACGTGTTCGTGATGGATGCTTTCGGTACTGCGCACCGCGCGCAGGCTTCCACCCACGGCATCGGCAAATTTGCTGACGTGGCGTGCGCAGGCCCGCTGCTGGCCGCTGAACTGGACGCGCTGGGTAAAGCGCTGAAAGAGCCGGCTCGTCCGATGGTCGCTATCGTGGGTGGTTCTAAAGTGTCCACCAAACTGACCGTGCTGGATTCCCTGTCTAAAATCGCTGACCAGCTGATCGTCGGCGGCGGTATCGCCAACACCTTCGTTGCTGCCCAGGGCCACAACGTCGGTAAATCCCTGTACGAAGCAGACCTGGTTGATGAAGCTAAGCGCCTGCTGAGCACCTGTGATATCCCGGTTCCGACGGACGTTCGCGTCGCGACCGAGTTCTCCGAAACCGCAACGGCAACCCTGAAATCTGTTAACGACATCAAAGATGACGAGCAGATTCTGGACCTTGGCGACGTTTCCGCACAGAAACTGGCCGACATCCTGAAAAACGCCAAAACCATCCTGTGGAACGGCCCGGTTGGCGTATTCGAATTCCCGAACTTCCGTAAAGGGACTGAAATCGTGGCTAACGCTATCGCGGACAGCGAAGGTTTCTCCATCGCCGGCGGCGGTGACACCCTGGCAGCGATCGACCTGTTCGGCATCGCTGACAAAATCTCCTACATCTCCACTGGCGGCGGCGCATTCCTTGAATTCGTCGAAGGCAAAGTCCTGCCGGCAGTAGCGATGCTCGAAGAGCGCGCTAAGCAGTAATTCAGTTCAGGCGGGGAAACCCGCCTGTTTTTCAGCGCGCTTAAGGGCTCGCGAACCTTCTTCAACGGTCGAAGATACAGATACAGGACTAAGTAACATGTCTAAAATTTTTGATTTCGTAAAACCGGGCGTCATCACTGGCGACGACGTTCAGAAAGTGTTCCAGGTAGCGAAAGAAAACAACTTTGCACTGCCGGCGGTAAACTGCGTAGGTACTGACTCCATCAACGCCGTTCTGGAAGCTGCTGCGAAAGTTCGCTCTCCGGTTATCGTTCAGTTCTCTAACGGCGGCGCCGCGTTCATCGCAGGTAAAGGCGTGAAAACTGACGTTCCTCAGGGAGCTGCTATCCTCGGCGCTATCTCTGGCGCGCACCACGTGCACCAGATGGCTGAGCACTACGGCGTGCCGGTTATCCTGCACACTGACCACTGCGCGAAGAAACTGCTGCCGTGGATCGACGGTCTGCTGGACGCCGGTGAAAAACACTTCGCTGCTACCGGTAAACCGCTGTTCTCTTCTCACATGATCGACCTGTCTGAAGAGTCCCTGCACGAAAACATTGAAATCTGCTCTAAATACCTGGCGCGCATGGCCAAAATGGACATGACCCTGGAAATCGAACTGGGTTGCACCGGTGGCGAAGAAGACGGCGTGGACAACAGCCACATGGACGCTTCCGCCCTGTACACTCAGCCGGAAGACGTGGATTACGCCTACACCGAGCTGAGCAAAATCAGCCCGCGCTTCACCATTGCCGCTTCCTTCGGTAACGTACACGGCGTGTACAAACCGGGTAACGTGGTTCTGACTCCGACCATCCTGCGCGACTCTCAGGAATATGTTTCCAAGAAACACAACCTGCCGCACAACAGCCTGAACTTCGTCTTCCACGGCGGTTCCGGTTCTTCCGCTCAGGAAATCAAAGACTCCGTCAGCTACGGCGTAGTGAAAATGAACATCGATACCGACACCCAATGGGCAACCTGGGACGGTATCCTGCAGTACTACAAAACTAACGAAGCTTACCTGCAGGGCCAGCTGGGCAACCCGAAAGGTGAAGACCAGCCGAACAAGAAATACTACGATCCGCGCGTATGGCTGCGTGCTGCACAGACTTCCATGGTGACCCGTCTGGAGCAGGCATTTAAAGAGCTGAACGCGATCGACGTTCTGTAAGAAAAATCTGTTTCTTACCCTGAAGCCCGCAGCAATGCGGGCTTTTTTATTACTTTAACAACAGGATAGCGTGCAGGAAAACTGTGATCCATTTGGCAAAACGTGCACTTATTGTTTACCCTATAACCTGACTGCCCTGTTGCAGGCTGAGTTATTTACTTCCCCGTTCGGGGATTCATAAGGAATGTTAAATGGAAGATTTGAACGTTGTCGATAGCATCAACAACGCCGGGACGTGGCTGGCACGCAACCAGGAGCTGCTGCTGAGCTATGCCGTCAACATCGTGGCGGCGATCGTTATCCTGGTCATCGGGATGATCGTGGCGCGCATCGTCTCTAACACCGTCAACCGCCTGATGCTGGCGCGTAAGATTGATGCCACCGTTGCTGATTTTCTCTCGGCGCTGGTGCGTTACGCGGTTATCGCCTTCACCCTGATTGCCGCCCTGGGCCGGGTAGGCGTGCAGACCGCCTCGGTCATTGCTGTGCTGGGTGCCGCCGGTTTGGCGGTGGGTTTAGCACTGCAGGGATCGCTGTCGAACCTTGCCGCAGGCGTACTACTGGTGATGTTCCGCCCGTTCCGCGCGGGTGAATATGTCGATCTCGGCGGTATCGCCGGCACCGTGCAGAACGTGCAGATTTTCTCCACCACCCTGCGTACCGCAGATGGCAAAATCGTGGTGGTGCCGAATGGCAAAATCATCGCCGGCAACATCATTAACTTCTCCCGCGAACCGGCGCGCCGCAATGAGTTTATCATTGGCGTATCCTACGATGCTGATATCGACAAGGTGAAGCAGCTGCTGACCTCGATTATCGAATCTGACGATCGTATTCTGCGCGATCGCGAAATGACCGTACGCCTGAACGAACTTGGCGCCTCATCGGTGAACTTCGTGGTTCGCGTGTGGAGCAAAAGCAGCGATCTGCAAAACGTCTACTGGGACGTGCTGGAGCGTATTAAGCGTGATTTCGACGCTAACGGCATCAGTTTCCCGTATCCGCAGATGGATGTTCATGTGGTACAACTGCCGGAAAAAGTAGAGTAAATCATCACTGACAGAGTCAGGCCGGCCATGCCGGCCTTTTTTAATGGCTCACTATTAGCTTAGCTTATTAGTGATTAATACTTTCAATTTCCGCTAATAATCCATTCGCGTTATAGTCAGCGCCACTCTCGAACACAGCGGAAAAATCCTTATGTTTACCTATTACTTTCAGGGCCTTGCCCTGGGAGCGGCAATGATTTTGCCGCTTGGCCCGCAAAATGCTTTTGTGATGAATCAGGGGATCCGTCGTCAGTATCACCTGATGATTGCCCTGCTGTGCGCGGTCAGCGACTTGCTGTTGATCTGCGCCGGTATTTTTGGCGGTAGCGCGCTGCTGATGCAATCCCCATGGCTGCTGGCGATAGTGACCTGGGGCGGCGTGGCCTTTTTGTTGTGGTATGGCTTCGGCGCACTGAAAACGGCGTTCAGTCAGAATCTTGAGCTCGCCAGCGCCGAGGTGATGCAGCAGGGGCGCTGGAAAATCATTATAACTATGCTGGCGGTCACCTGGCTGAACCCGCATGTTTACCTGGATACCTTTGTGGTGCTGGGCAGCCTGGGAGGGCAGCTGGCGGTGGAGCCGAAGCGCTGGTTTGCGCTGGGGACCATTAGCGCCTCTTTTCTGTGGTTCTTTGGCCTGGCGCTGTTAGCCGCCTGGCTGGCGCCGCGGCTGCGTACCGCCAAAGCCCAGCGGATCATCAATATTGTGGTCGGCGCCGTCATGTGGTTTATTGCGTTTCAGCTGGCAAAAGAGGGCGTCGGCCATATCCTGGCGTTGCTCAACTAAGCGTTGTCCGATGGACTTTCCTGCTGTACGCGCTAAGCTTGCTGGCATGCGTCCCGTAAGGGCGATTTAAGTAACATGGAGAAACGACAGTGAAGTTAAAAGTCTTAGCCCTGGCGGCAGCACTCGGATTTAGCACAATGGCGGCACAGGCAAACGAATTGCCAGACGGTCCGCACATTGTGACTTCAGGCACAGCAAGCGTTGCCGCGGTTCCGGATATTGCCACCCTGGCGATCGAAGTGAACGTCGCGGCGAAAGATGCCGCATCGGCGAAAAAGCAGGCAGACGATCGCGTCGCGCAGTATCTCTCTTTCCTTGAAAAGAGCGGTATCGCGAAAAAAGACATTAGCTCTGCGAATCTGCGTACCCAGCCTGATTATGACTATCAGAACGGGAAAAGCATTCTCAAAGGCTATCGGGCGGTGCGCACCGTGGAAGTGACGTTGCGCCAGCTGGATAAACTTAACGGCCTGCTGGACGGCGCGCTGAAGGCGGGACTGAACGAAATCCGCTCCGTTTCGCTGGGCGTTGCGCAACCGGATGCCTACAAGGATAAGGCGCGTAAAGCGGCGATCGATGACGCGGTGCATCAGGCACAGGAGCTGGCGGCTGGCTTCCACAGCAAGCTGGGGCCGGTCTACAGCGTGCGCTACCACGTCTCCAACTATCAGCCGAGCCCGATGGTGCGTATGATGAAGGCCGCTGACGCTGCGCCGGTTTCAGCCCAGGAAACCTACGAGCAGGCGACTATCCAGTTTGACGACCAGGTTGACGTGGTCTTTGAGCTGCAGCCAGCTCAGGCCGCCGCGCCAGCCGCGCCGGCGAAACCGGCGGAAGAGCCGAAACCAGCGCAGTAAGCGATAGAAACAAAAAAGCCACTTCCGGGAAGTGGCTTTTTTTATGCCGGGGATTTAATCCTGACGCAGCACTTTGTGGCCGTAATCAATAAGCGCATCGGTCACCCGGCGCATCATGCGGCTTTCCGGCGCAAAGCGGTGCCAGTACAGCATACGACGCTGGAACAGACCGGGCGTGAGGTCAATAAGCTCGCCGCTTTTCAGCTCTTTTTCGATTTGCAGATGCGGGATCATACAGCAGGTAGTGCCCTGGCGCGCCAGCTGCACGAAGGCTTCTGATGAGTTAACGATGTGGCAGGGGACGCTACCCGGCGGCAGGTCGAAGTTTTGCTGCAGGAACGCCTGATGCATATCGTCCAGATGATCAAAGGCGACGACCGGCGCTTTCAGCAGCGCAGAACGCGTCACGCCGTTCGGGAAATAGCGTTGCGCAAACTCTTTTGAGGCGACAAACAGGTAATCGAGCGCGCCGAGCTGATCCACCAGACAGCTTGGCAGCGCCTGCGGCTGGATACTCACTGCGCCCACCACTTCCCCACGGCGCAAGCGCTCCTGGGTGCGGGTTTCATCTTCCACCTGCAGGTTAAGACGAATAGGGGAGTCTGACAGAACATTGGCCAGCGCCGGCAGCAGCCAGGTGGCCAGACTGTCGGCGTTCACCGCCAGCGACAACAGCAGCGGCGTGGAGCCGGTCTGCTCGTCGCCCAGCCACTCTTCTTCCAGCAGTTCAACCTGGCGTAACAGGGCCAGCAGCTTTTGCCCCTGCTCGGTGGGGCGTGGCGGCACGGTGCGCACCAGCAGCGGTTGACCGAACATATTTTCCAGCTGCTTAATACGCTGTGAGACGGCGGACTGGGTAATACATAGCTTCTGCGCGGCGCGCTCAAATCCTCGTTCCCTAATCACCGCATCCAGCGCTTGTAGTGTCCTGTAGTCCGGTCGTTTCATTATTCTGGCGTGCCCCCATAACTAATCGTTATCTCGCACTATGACATAAATTTTTATTTGATACAGACGAAATTGGTCTGCTCAGTTGTGTGATCTGCATCGCAGGGACATTTCCACTGTCGATGTTCTATAATGCGCCACAGGCATTCACATCTCGGACCATAATTATGACGCAGGATGAACTGAAAAAAGCAGTAGGTTGGGCGGCGCTGCAATACGTACAGCCAGGGACCATTGTCGGCGTAGGTACCGGCTCGACGGCGGCCCATTTTATTGACGCGCTGGGCACGATGAAGGGGCAGATTGAAGGCGCGGTCTCCAGCTCCGATGCCTCTACCGAAAAGCTCAAAAGCCTCGGGATCCCCGTCTTCGATCTCAACAGCGTCGATCGCCTGGGGATCTATGTTGATGGCGCGGATGAGATCAACGGCCATATGCAAATGATCAAAGGCGGCGGCGCGGCGCTGACCCGTGAGAAGATCATCGCTTCGGTCGCCGATAAATTTATCTGCATCGCCGATGCCTCCAAGCAGGTTGATATTCTCGGCGCATTCCCGCTGCCGGTTGAAGTCATTCCGATGGCGCGCAGCGCCGTCGCGCGTCAACTGGTCAAGCTGGGCGGTCGTCCGGAGTACCGTCAGGGCGTGGTGACCGATAACGGCAACGTCATCCTGGACGTGCATGGCCTGGAAATTCTTGATGCTGTCGCGCTGGAGAATGCCATCAACGGCATCCCTGGCGTCGTGACCGTAGGGCTGTTCGCCAACCGCGGGGCCGACGTGGCACTGATCGGTACGGCCGATGGCGTGAAAACCATCGTAAAATAGTCTGTCCGCAGGGAGCCAGTCGGCTCCCTCGCAAATATTTTTTCACCTGGTGCAATTTGGTGACTTCTGTCACATTTATGCAACCATTCTGATTAACACGCTACCATTAATCTTCTTTCTGGTGTTTTGTCCTGTCATTTCCCTCTGGATGACATTTCTTCAGGACGGCGACGCAAACGTTCATATTGCCGCGATAGTTTTTTTTGATATGTTGCTGAGACGAACTTTCGTTCAGCACGACATCAGTTAAGACAAAACAGGACGGGGAAATGGCTAAGGTATCACTGGAAAAAGACAAGATTAAATTTCTGCTGGTTGAAGGTGTGCATCAAAAGGCAATCGATAGCCTTCGCGCAGCAGGTTACACCAACATTGAATTTCATAAAGGCGCGCTGGACTCCGAACAGCTGAAAGCGTCGATCCGTGATGCCCATTTCATCGGCCTGCGTTCCCGTACCCATCTGACTGAAGAGATTTTCGCCGCGGCGGAAAAACTGGTTGCCGTGGGTTGCTTCTGCATCGGTACCAACCAGGTCGATCTGAACGCCGCCGCGAAGCGCGGTATTCCGGTGTTTAACGCGCCATTCTCGAATACCCGTTCGGTGGCCGAGCTGGTCATCGGTGAGCTGCTGCTGCTGCTGCGCGGCGTGCCGGAAGCCAACGCCAAGGCGCATCGCGGCGTATGGAATAAGCTGGCGGTCGGCAGCTTTGAAGCGCGCGGCAAGAAACTGGGGATTATCGGTTACGGCCATATCGGTACCCAGCTCGGCATTCTGGCGGAATCGCTGGGGATGCATGTCTTCTTCTATGATATTGAAAATAAACTGCCGCTCGGCAACGCCACCCAGGTTCAGCATCTCTCCGACCTGCTGAACATGAGCGATGTGGTCAGCCTGCACGTTCCGGAAAACGCCTCCACCAAAAACATGATGGGTGCGGAAGAGCTGGCGCTGATGAAGCCGGGCGCGCTGCTGATCAACGCCTCCCGCGGTACCGTGGTGGATATTCCGGCGCTATGCGATGCGCTGGCGAGTAAGCATCTGGCCGGGGCGGCTATCGACGTCTTCCCGACAGAACCCGCCACCAACAGCGACCCCTTCACTTCGCCACTGTGCGAGTTTGATAACGTGATCCTGACTCCGCATATCGGCGGTTCGACCCAGGAAGCGCAGGAGAACATCGGTCTGGAAGTGGCTGGCAAGCTGGCGAAGTACTCTGACAACGGGTCAACCCTGTCGGCAGTTAACTTCCCGGAAGTTTCTCTGCCGCTGCATGGCGGCCGCCGTCTGCTGCATATCCATGAGAACCGGCCGGGCGTCCTGACCGCCATCAACCAGATCTTCGCCGCGCAGAGCATCAACATTGCCGCGCAGTATCTGCAAACGTCGCCGCAGATGGGTTACGTGGTTATTGATATTGAAGCGGAAGAAGATGTTGCCCAGCAGGCGCTGCAGGCAATGAAAGCGATCCCGGGGACTATCCGCGCCCGTCTGCTGTTCTAATCATTTTTGCCTCTCGGGCAGGTCGCGTACCTGCCCGTTTTTTTGTTAATACTTTCCAGGCTGGAATTCTCGTCCTCGCGTACCTACCAACACCAGGTTTTTCCCGGGGTGATCACCGCCGGCAGCGGGATATCCCACTCTTCACTTGGCAGGCTATCCACCTGCTGGCAGTCGTGCGCGTAGCCTACCGGCTGCAGGCGATACTGCTGCCAGTTTTGCAGCGTACGGTCGTAAAAACCGCCGCCCATCCCCAGCCGCTGACCACTGACATCGAAGGCCACCAGCGGGGTCACCAGCACATCGAGTTCAGCGAGCGGCAGCACGTCCCGCACATCGAGCTTCGGTTCGCGGATTTTCAGGCGATTCACTATCAGTTGGCTCTGAGGATGGTAGTGTAAAAACAACAGGTTTCCGGGGCTAAACGGATGCAGCACCGGGAGATACACCCGCTTGCCGGCGCGCCAGAGCTGGTCGATCAGCGGCTGGGTGTCCAGCTCGCCGTCAAAGGAGAGGAACAGCGCCACGGTATGAGCGAGTATGACCGGCGGCCAGGCCATCATCCGCTCCGCGGCCTGTTGGGCAAACAGGCGCTGTTGCTCCGGGCTGAGCGCGCGGCGACGCTCGCGGATCTGCTGGCGAATATGCTGTCTGGAGAGCGGGATATCAGGCTGTAGGGTCATACAGGTCTCATTACGAGCAAGCGAAACAGTACGAGGAAGTGTAATACAGGGCGGCAGCAGCCGAAAACAGGAGTGTTGGGATAATGCGAACTAAAGAAGGGAATCTCCGAGATGCCGCCGCAGGCTGTAACCCTTGAACCCTTGGTTCAAGGTGAATGTGTCGTCACAGTTTTAAGGCTTCTCGGACGAACCGAGCATGCTCACCAACCGTGGAGCGCCACATTCTTGTGGTATGAAATATCGGCTCAGGGGACTGGCCCGCTTGCAAACATCTCAGAGAAATTTTGTTCTGGAATTACTCTAACACAGTTAACTGCAAAGTGTTATTCAAACTTTGACCCTGGTCTTTCGCTTATGCGACCTTGCTCAAGCAATGCCTGTTCAATGGTCTGCTGAAGCATCCGAATGCGCTGCTCCATGCTCGAAGCGTAGTCGCGGGTCTTCGCTTTTTCCTGAGTCAACTCATAGCTGATGTTCAACGCGGCGATGAAGACCAACTGCTCAGTATTTGTGACTCTAGTGCGTTCTTTTAAATCTTGCAACCGCTGATTAAGGTCTTCAGCTGCCTGATTCAGGGCATCCCTTTGTTCAGGCGGGCAATTCACTCGCAGTGAACGGCCGAAAATTTGGAGATCTACGGGTTGTGCAGACATGCCACCTTCCTGCTGATTGACTGCGCTGCCTTCACATCCGAGCCTGGGTCTGCGAAGGGGCGACACTATAGCTACCCTGGTGCAGGGATACAAGCCCTTTTCTGGTTCACCAGGGTCCAAAGTGGTAGCATATCATGAATATTCCTCCCAACGATGACGAATGCGCATGTCTATACAGAACGAAATGCCTGGTTACAACGATGTAGACCAGTTACTGAACCAACAAGGGGTCGGCCTCACCCCAGCCGAAATGCACGGTTTGATCAGCGGATTGCTGTGCGGCGGCAACACGGACAGCAGCTGGCTGCCGCTGGTGCACGACCTGACCAACGAAGGGCTCGCCTTTGGTCATGAACTGGCCCAGGCGCTGCGTAACATGCATTCCGCCATCAGCGATTCACTGGATGACGACGGTTTCCTCTTTCAACTGTATCTACCGGAAGGCGATGCGGTAAGCGTCTTCGACCGCGCCGACGCTCTCGCCGGTTGGGTCAACCATTTCCTGCTCGGCCTTGGCGTCAGCCAACCGAAGCTGGATAAAGTGAAAGACGAGACCGGGGAAGCGATTGACGATCTGCGTAATATTGCCCAACTGGGCTACGATGAAGACGAAGATCAGGAAGAGCTGGAGATGTCTCTGGAGGAGATTATCGAGTATGTCCGCGTTGCCGCACTGCTGTGCCACGACACTTTTTCTCGTCAGCAGCCAACCGCACCGGAAGTCCGCAAACCGACATTACACTAACTAAAATTCGTTCAGGGGGCGTCATGACTCAGCAGGAATTTCTCTCGCGTCGCCAGGCGCTGCTGGCGCAGATGCAGCCAGGCAGCGCGGCGCTGATTTTCGCCGCACCGGAAGCGGTGCGTAGCGCAGATTCGGAATATCCCTACCGGCAGAACAGCGATTTTTGGTACTTCACCGGCTTCAACGAACCGGAAGCGCTGCTGGTGTTGATCAAAAGCGATGAAACGCACAACCATAGCGTGCTGTTTAACCGGGTTCGCGATCTGACCGCTGAGATCTGGTTCGGTCGCCGTCTGGGCCAGGATGCCGCGCCGGCGAAGCTCGGTGTGGATCGTGCGCTGGCGTTTAGCGAAATCAACCAGCAGCTGTATCAGCTGCTCAACGGCCTGGATGCTATCTACTTCGCCCAGGGTGAATATGCCTATGCCGATGAGATTGTGTTTAACGCCCTCGAAAAACTGCGCAAAGGCTCTCGCCAGAATCTGCAGGCGCCGAACTCGGTCATCGACTGGCGGCCCATCGTGCATGAGATGCGCCTGTTTAAATCTGCGGAAGAGCTGGCAGTGATGCGCCGCGCCGGCGAAATTTCCGCCCTTGCCCATACCCGGGCGATGGAAAAATGTCGCCCTGGCATGTTCGAGTATCAGCTGGAAGGCGAAATTCTCCATGAATTCAACCGCCACGGCGCGCGTTTCCCGTCCTATAACACCATCGTTGGCGGCGGCGAAAACGGCTGCATTCTGCACTACACCGAAAACGAATCCGAGCTGCGCGATGGCGATTTAGTGCTGATTGACGCCGGCTGCGAATACCGCGGCTATGCGGGCGATATCACCCGCACCTTCCCGGTTAACGGTAAATTCAGCAAACCGCAGCGTGAAATCTACGACATCGTGCTGGAGTCGCTGGAAACCGCGCTGGAGCTTTATCGTCCGGGCACCTCCATTTATGAAGTTAATCAGGAAGTGGTGCGCATTATGATTACCGGCCTGGTGCGGCTGGGGATCCTGAAAGGCGAGATTGACGAGCTCATCGCCAACAACGCCCACCGCCCGTACTTTATGCATGGCCTGAGCCACTGGTTGGGTCTGGATGTGCACGATGTCGGTAATTACGACACCGACCGTTCGCGGGTACTGGAACCGGGAATGGTGCTGACCGTCGAGCCGGGACTGTATATCGCCACCGATGCCGACGTGCCGGCCCAATATCGCGGCATCGGCATTCGTATTGAAGATGACATCGTCATTACCGAAGACGGCAACGAAAATCTCACCGCCAGCGTGGTGAAGAAGGCGGATGAGATCGAGGCGCTGATGGCGGCGGCGCGCCAGTCATGAGCGTGCTGATCGTCGGCGGCGGGATGACCGGGGCGACGCTCGCGCTGGCCATCTCCCGTTTGACCGGCGGCGCCCTGCCGGTCCATCTGATTGAGGCGCAGGATCCGCATTCGTCACGCCATCCCGGTTTTGACGATCGGGCAATTGCCCTGGCGGCCGGTACCTGCCAGCAGCTGGCGCGCATTGGTATCTGGCAGACCCTGGCTAAACGAGCGACGCCCATCCAGCGGGTCCATGTCAGCGACCGTGGTCACGCTGGTTTTGTGAACCTGGCGGCGGCCGATTACGGCTTGTCGGCGCTGGGGCAGGTGGTTGAACTCCACGATGTCGGCCAGCGGCTGTTTAGTCTGCTGCGCGAGGCGCCGGGCGTCACCCTGCACTGTCCGGCGAAAGTGGAAGCGGTCAGCCGCCGCGAGGAGAGCGTCAGCCTTACGCTTGAGGGCGGCGAAATCATCAACGGTAAGCTGCTGGTGGCGGCGGACGGTTCCCGTTCGTCGCTGGGCGCTCACTGCGGCATCAGCTGGCAGCAGCAGCCGTATGAGCAGATAGCGATCATTGCTAACGTTAGCACTGCGTTGCCGCACGAAGGCCGCGCCTTCGAGCGCTTTACCGAGCATGGTCCGCTGGCGATGCTGCCGATGTCGCAAGGGCGCTGTTCGCTGGTGTGGTGCCATCCGCAGTCGCGGCGCGACGAGGTACAGAGCTGGTCTGACGAACATTTTTGTCAGGCGTTACAGCAGGCATTCGGCTGGCGGCTGGGGCGTATTACCCATGCCGGTAAGCGCAGCGTCTATCCGTTAGCCTTAACCACCGCCACCCGTGCGGTGTCGCATCGCCTGGCGCTGGTCGGTAATGCGGCGCAGACGCTGCATCCGATCGCCGGGCAGGGCTTTAACCTCGGCCTGCGCGACGTGATGAGCCTGGCGGAGATGCTTGCCGATGCGCATGTGGCCCGCGACGATGTGGGCGATTATTCCCTGCTGTGCCGCTACCAGGCACGGCGGGCAGGTGATAAAGCCGCCACTATCGGTGTCACCGATGGGCTGGTGCATCTGTTTGCCAACCGTTGGGCGCCGCTGGTGGCGGGGCGCAACGTCGGTCTGATGGCCATGGACTTATTTACCCCGGCGCGCGATGCGCTGGCGCAGCGTACCCTCGGTTGGGTTCCCCGTTAAGGAGTAAAACGTGCAAAGTGTTGATGTTGCCATTGTTGGCGGTGGAATGGTGGGACTGGCGGTAGCCTGCGGTTTACAGGGCAGCGGCCTGCGCGTCGCGGTGCTGGAGAAAGCAGCGCCGCAGCCTCTGGCCGCCGATGCGCCGCCGGCGCTGCGCGTTTCGGCGATCAATGCCGCCAGCGAAAAGTTGCTGACTAAGCTGGATGTCTGGCGCGAGATCGTCGCCCAGCGCGCCAGCTGCTATCACGGTATGGAAGTGTGGGACAAAGACAGCTTCGGCCGCATTAGCTTCGATGACCAGAGCATGGGCTTTAGCCATCTGGGCCATATTATTGAAAATGCCGTGGTGCATCACGCATTGTGGCAGAAAGCGCAGCGCTGCGCTGACGTCACCCTGCTGGCGCCTGCGGAACTACAGCAGGTGGCGTGGGGTGAAAACGAAGCCTTTCTCAGCCTGCAGGGCGGCAGCATGTTGACCGCGAGGTTGGTGGTGGGCGCTGATGGCGCGAATTCATGGCTGCGTAATAAGGCCGATATTCCGCTGACCTTCTGGGATTACCACCATCATGCGCTGGTGGCGACGATTCGCACCGCTGAGCCGCATCAGGCGGTGGCACGCCAGGCGTTCCATGGCGAGGGTATTCTGGCCTTCCTGCCGCTCAGCGATCCGCACCTGTGCTCGATCGTCTGGTCGCTGTCGCCAGCGGAAGCGAAGCGGATGCAGGAGGCTGATGAAGCCACCTTCAACCAGGCGCTGAATATCGCCTTCGATAATGGTCTCGGCCTCTGCCAGCTGGCAAGCGAACGTGAAGTCTTCCCGCTGACCGGCCGCTATGCCCGTCAGTTCGCCGCCCATCGTCTGGCGCTGGTTGGCGATGCCGCGCATACCATCCACCCGCTGGCCGGGCAGGGGGTGAACCTTGGCTTTATGGACGCCGCCGAGCTTATCGACGAGTTGAGGCGCCTGCATGCGCAGGGGAAAGATATCGGCCAGCATTTGTACCTGCGCCGCTATGAGCGCAGCCGCAAACACAGCGCCGCGCTGATGCTGGCGGGTATGCAGGGATTCCGCGAAATGTTCTCCGGCAGCCATCCGGCGAAGAAATTCCTCCGCGACATGGGGCTCAAACTGGCCGATTCGCTGCCTGGCGTAAAACCGCAGTTGATTCGTCAGGCGATGGGCCTCAACGATCTCCCCGCCTGGTTACGTTAACCCCGTCACACTTCTTTTACCCGGCCTGCGTGCCGGGTTTTCTCCCTCATTTGAAATATTCTAATTTCACCTCTTTTTTCGCATTAGTTTTATTAATGCGCTCTTTTTTTTGTTAAAGAAATTAGGCCCGTAAAATCGCATAAAACACCATCATTGCCTTATCGATGAAAGCTTAATGTTAATTTTATGTGGCATAAATCGCTTTTTTCCAGTCAATAACTCTGTAGGCTTTTCGGCGGATTTTAGTCATAAGCTAATGTGATGCCCTGAATGAGCTTATGGTTTAGCGCCGGGTTCGGTGGTAAGTTCAGGCAAAAGAGAACGTTTGCGTCGGCGTCCGTCAGCGGTGCCGTCGCCGAATTTCGTGGCGCAAAATCGCCGACAATCTCGTGGCTGGTTCCGTTTTATTCGATGAGGAAAAGATGGCTCAACAGACTCCGTTGTATGAACAACACACGCTATGCGGCGCTCGCATGGTGGATTTCCATGGCTGGATGATGCCGCTGCATTACGGATCCCAGATTGATGAGCACCATGCGGTGCGCGGCGATGCAGGGATGTTCGATGTGTCGCATATGACCATCGTCGATTTCCACGGCAGCCGGATCCGCGAGTTCTTGCGCTATTTGCTGGCCAACGATGTGGCGAAGCTGACCACCCCAGGCAAAGCGCTCTACACGGGAATGCTTACCGCCTCCGCTGGCGTCATCGATGACCTGATTGTCTATTTCCTTTCTGAAGATTATTTCCGCCTCGTTGTTAACTCCGCCACCCGCGAAAAAGACCTCGCCTGGATCTCCGAGCAAGCTGAACCTTACGGCCTTGAAATTACCGTTCGCGACGATCTGTCGCTGATCGCGGTGCAGGGCCCCCAGGCGAAAGCGAAGGCGGCGACGCTGTTTACTGATGCGCAGCGTCAGGCCGTGGAAGGCATGAAGCCGTTCTTTGGCGTGCAGTCCGGCGACCTGTTTATCGCCACCACCGGTTATACCGGCGAAGCGGGCTATGAAATTGCGATGCCGAACGAGCAGGCGGCGGATTTCTGGCGCGGTCTGCTGGATGCCGGCGTTAAGCCTTGCGGTCTTGGCGCGCGCGACACCCTACGCCTGGAGGCCGGGATGAACCTGTATGGCCAGGAGATGGACGAAGGCGTCTCCCCGCTGGCGGCGAACATGGGCTGGACTATCGCCTGGGAGCCCGCCGATCGTAACTTTATCGGTCGCGAAGCGCTGGAGATGCAGCGCGAAAAAGGCACCGAGCAGCTGGTTGGCCTGGTGATGACCGAGAAAGGCGTCCTGCGCGGCGGCCTGCCGGTCCGTTTTACCGATAGCGACGGTAATCAAAAAGAAGGCATTATCACCAGCGGCACCTTCTCGCCGACCCTGGGCTACAGCATCGCGCTGGCGCGCGTGCCGGCCGGGATTGGCGACACCGCGGTGGTGCAAATTCGTAACCGTGAAATGCCGGTAAAAGTGACTAAACCTGGTTTTGTACGCAATGGCAAAGCCATTGTGTGATTTCCCTTTTTTGGAGATGAATTGATGAGCAACGTACCAGCAGAACTGAAATACAGCAAAGAACACGAATGGCTGCGTAAAGAAGCGGACGGCACCTATACCGTCGGGATCACCGAGCATGCGCAGGAGCTGCTGGGCGACATGGTTTTCGTTGACCTGCCGGAAGTGGGCGCCACCGTTGAAGCGGGCGCTGATTGCGCCGTTGCTGAATCCGTGAAAGCGGCTTCTGATATCTACGCGCCGATTAGCGGTGAAATCGTTGCCGTCAACGAAGAGTTAAACGACTCTCCGGAACTGGTCAACAGCGACCCGTACAGCGACGGCTGGATCTTCAAAATTAAAGCCAGCGACGAAGCGCAGGTTGCCGCGCTGCTGGATGCGACCGCCTATGAAGCTCTGTTAGAAGACGAATAAATACGCTTCATCCTTCACGCTGTAGGGGCGTTGGCTTCCTGGCTCCCCCCGGTCACTTACTTTTGTAAGCTCCCGGGGAGTCGCTGTGTCGCCGCCTTCCTGCAACGCGAATGATTTTGCGTATTCTGGCCCGGTAAGCATCAGCGCTTGCCGGGCAAACCAGTCAGACAATCACGATTCACCGCACGTTTCAGGAACCATCGCTCATGACTCAGACTTTAAGTCAGCTTGAAAACCGCGACGCCTTTATTGAACGTCACATTGGCCCGGACGCTCAGCAGCAGCAAGAGATGCTGAAGACCGTCGGCGCGGATTCGCTTAACGCCCTGATTGGCCAGATTGTGCCGCAGGATATCCAGCTGGCGACCCCACCGCAGGTGGGCGACGCGACTACCGAATTCGCCGCGCTGGCGGAGCTGAAGGCGATTGCCGGTCGCAACAAGCGCTTCAAGTCTTACATCGGCATGGGCTATACCGCCGTGCAGCTGCCGCCGGTCATTCAGCGCAACATGCTGGAAAACCCGGGCTGGTACACCGCCTATACCCCTTACCAGCCGGAAGTCTCCCAGGGCCGTCTGGAGTCGCTGCTCAACTTCCAACAGGTCACGCTGGATCTGACCGGGCTGGATATCGCTTCCGCTTCGCTGCTTGATGAAGCCACCGCCGCCGCCGAAGCGATGGCGATGGCCAAACGCGTCAGTAAACTGAAGAACGCCAACCGTTTCTTCGTTGCCGCCGACGTCCATCCGCAAACCCTGGACGTGGTGCGCACCCGCGCGAAAACTTTCGGCTTCGACGTGATCGTCGATGACGCCGACAAAGTGCTCGATCACCAGGATGTCTTTGGCGTGCTGCTGCAGCAGGTGGGCACCACCGGTGAAATCCACGATTACAGCAAACTGATCGCCGAGCTGAAAGCGCGCAAAGTGATTGTCAGCGTCGCCGCCGACTTTATGGCGCTGGTGCTGCTGACGGCGCCGGGCAAGCAGGGCGCGGATATTGTCTTCGGTTCCGCCCAACGCTTCGGCGTGCCGATGGGCTATGGCGGCCCGCACGCGGCCTTCTTCGCGGCGAAAGATGAATTCAAACGCTCCATGCCGGGCCGGATTATCGGCGTATCGAAAGATGCGGCGGGTAATACCGCGCTGCGCATGGCGATGCAGACTCGCGAGCAGCATATCCGCCGCGAGAAAGCGAACTCCAACATTTGTACCTCGCAGGTTCTGCTGGCCAACATCGCCAGCCTCTACGCGGTATTCCACGGCCCGGCGGGCCTGAAACGTATCGCTGGCCGCATTCATCGCCTGACCGATATTCTGGCCGACGGCCTGCAGAAGAAAGGGCTGAAGCTGCGTCATGCGCACTACTTCGATACCCTGTGCGTCGAAGTGGCGGATAAAGCTGCGGTGCTGGCGCGTGCCGAAGCGCTGCAGATTAACCTGCGTAGCGATATTCACGGCGCGGTTGGCATTACGCTCGATGAAGCGACCACCCGCGAAGATGTGCTGAACCTGTTCCGCGCCATCGTCGGCGACGATCACGGTCTGGATATCGATACCCTGGATAAAGACGTGGCGCTGGATAGCCGTTCGATCCCGGCGGCGATGCTGCGCGACGATGCGATCCTCACCCATCCGGTGTTTAACCGCTACCATAGCGAAACCGAGATGATGCGCTACATGCATGCGCTGGAGCGTAAAGATCTGGCGCTGAACCAGGCGATGATCCCGCTGGGCTCCTGCACCATGAAACTGAACGCCGCGGCGGAGATGATCCCGATCACCTGGCCGGAATTTGCCGAGCTGCACCCGTTCTGTCCGGTCGAGCAGGCGGAAGGTTATCATCAGATGATCGCCCAGCTTTCTGACTGGCTGGTGAAACTGACCGGCTATGACGCCGTCTGTATGCAGCCGAACTCCGGCGCGCAGGGCGAGTATGCTGGCCTGCTGGCGATTCGCCACTATCACGAAAGCCGCAACGAAGGCCATCGCGATATCTGCCTGATCCCAAGCTCCGCGCACGGCACCAACCCGGCTTCCGCGCAGATGGCGGGTATGCAGGTCGTGGTCGTTGCCTGCGACAAAAACGGCAACATCGATCTTGCCGACCTGCGTGAAAAAGCAGAGCAGGCAGGGGCGAATCTCTCCTGCATCATGGTCACCTATCCGTCAACCCACGGCGTGTATGAAGAGACCATCCGTGAAGTGTGCGAGATCGTGCACCAGTTCGGCGGTCAGGTTTATCTCGATGGCGCCAACATGAACGCCCAGGTCGGGATCACTTCTCCGGGCTTTATCGGCGCCGACGTTTCGCACCTCAACCTGCATAAAACCTTCTGCATTCCGCACGGCGGCGGCGGTCCAGGTATGGGCCCTATCGGTGTGAAAGCGCACCTGGCGCCGTTTGTACCGGGCCACAGCGTGGTACAGATTGAAGGTATGCTGACCCGTCAGGGCGCGGTTTCCGCCGCGCCGTTCGGCAGCGCTTCCATTCTGCCGATCAGCTGGATGTATATCCGCATGATGGGCGCGGAAGGCCTGAAGCAGGCGAGCCAGAACGCGATCCTTAACGCCAACTATATCGCTACCCGGCTGAAAGAGGCTTACCCGGTGCTCTATACCGGCCGCGATGGTCGCGTGGCGCACGAATGTATTCTCGATATTCGTCCGCTGAAAGAAGAGACCGGCATTAGCGAGCTGGATATTGCTAAACGCCTGATCGACTTTGGTTTCCATGCGCCGACCATGTCCTTCCCGGTTGCCGGGACGCTGATGGTTGAGCCGACAGAATCGGAAAGCAAGGTAGAGCTGGACCGCTTTATTGACGCCATGCTGGCGATCCGCGCGGAAATCGACCGCGTCAAAGCCGGTGAATGGCCGCTGGAAGACAACCCGCTGGTGAACGCGCCGCACACCCAGGGTGAGCTGGTCAGCGAGTGGAACCATCCGTACAGCCGCGAGCTGGCGGTATTCCCGGCTGGGTTGCACAACAAGTACTGGCCGACGGTGAAACGTCTGGATGATGTCTACGGCGACCGCAACCTGTTCTGCTCCTGCGTGCCGATGAGCGAATACCAGTAAGTGGTGAATTAGCTAAACTTTTAAAGGCGCTGCGGCGCCTTTATTTTTTGGAGGGAAGGTATGGCGATAGCTCTGATTAGCGGCGCGAGCCGCGGCATAGGCCGGGCGACGGCGCTGCTGCTGGCGCAGGAAGGGTATACCGTCGCGGTTAATTATCATCACAACATTAACGCCGCCACCGAAGTGGTCAATACCATTGTTGAATCTGGCGGCAAAGCCACGGCGCTGCGGGCGGATATCAGCGATGAAGCGCAGGTGATGGCGATGTTTGAGGCGGTTGACCGCATGGGCGAACCGTTGACGGCATTGGTCAACAATGCCGGGATCCTGTTTACCCAATGTACGGTGGAGAGCCTGAGCGCTGAGCGTATTAACCGCGTGCTGGCCACCAACGTCACCGGCTACTTCCTCTGTTGTCGTGAGGCGGTAAAGCGCATGGCGCATCGGCATGGCGGCAAGGGCGGGGCGATAGTTAACGTGTCGTCGGCGGCCTCGCGCCTTGGCGCGCCGGGCGAGTACGTTGACTATGCCGCGTCGAAAGGGGCGGTAGATACCCTGACCACCGGGCTGGCGCTGGAAGTGGCGGCGCAAGGGATCCGGGTGAACGGCGTGCGTCCGGGGCTGATTTATACCGAGATGCACGCCTCCGGCGGCGAACCGGGACGCGTGGACCGGGTAAAAAATTCGCTGCCGATGCAGCGCGGCGGCCAGCCGGAAGAGGTCGCTCAGGCCATTGCCTGGCTGCTGAGCGACAAAGCGTCGTATGTGACGGGCAGTTTTCTTGAACTGGCGGGCGGTAAATAACCCATAGATGTCTATTGCCCGGCGGCGCTGCGCTTGCCGGGCCTACAGGGTAACCTTCCCGCATGCGGCTACGCCTTATCCGGGCTACCCAACGATGCCTACCCGTAGCCTGGCTGAGCGCAGCGCGAGCCGGGGAAACCGACGGTCTACCAGGAGGCCAGCCACAGCCTCAGGCGCATTCCCCAACCGCTGGTCCAGCCGGTGGTGACCGACTTAACCTCGCCTCGATAAATCACCACCAGCGTTGGCGTTACCTGGATATCCCACTGCCGCGCCAGCTGGCCGCTCGGATCATTCACCGTCGGCAGCGTCATTTTCTTCCTGGTCAGCCACTTCTCCAGCGCGGCGTTATCGCCGGAACGCAGGGCTACCGTCAGCACATTGCCGCCGTCGGCGGCAAGTGATGCCACCGACGGCGTGGTATAGCGACAGACTCCGCACCAGGTCGCCCAGACGTACAGCAGCAGCGGCTTTTGCTGGCTCATGGCGTTCAGATCCAGCGTCCTGCCGTCGAGTGTCTGCAGCGATGTGGCGCTGACGTTTTGCGGCAGCGCGGGCTGGCGAAAATAATCCACCGCCAGGCTCACCGCCGCGCCAATCAGCAGCCACACCGCCAGCTCGCGTAGCCAGCGCCTGATTTTACTGGCCACGGGCTTTCGCCAGCTGCTCTTTCACCAGCCCCTCCAGGTCTTCAGCAGGGATCGCGCCGGCCACCATCTGATCGCCGATGATGGTCGCCGGGGTGCCCTGAATATTCAGCACCTGCGACAAAATCAGGTTCATCTTCAGCGAATCCATAGTCTTGTCATCAATATTCACGCTATCGGTGGCGGTTTTCTTCTGCGCGGCGGCGATGCTGGCGTCATCGTGATAGCCTTTTTTCGCCATCAGCCGCTGATGCAGCGTCCAGAACTTATCGGGCTGCTGACGCCAGGTGGAGAGCGCGGCTTTAGCGGCATTCACCGAACTCTGCCCTTTAAACGGCAGCAGCTTAACGATGAGCTGAATATCCGGATTATCGTGGACGATTTTTTCCAGCAGCGGATCAAACTGTTTGCAGTAAGGACAGTTGTAATCGGTAAACGAGACGATTGTGAGCTTCGGCGCTTTCGCGCCGGTGCGCGGGCTATTCGGATCGTTAAACAGCAGCTGGGCTAACTGGTCATTACCGTTCGATTGTGGTTCTTCTGCCGGCGCGGCGAAGCTGAAGGCCGATACGCACAGCAGTAATAAGGCGGTGATAGCTCTCATGTTATTTTCCTTTAGCGGCGGACAGGTCGGCGAGAAGTTGTTCGCGGTCTAACAGCGCAGGCAGAATTTGTCCCTGCGGCAATCCCGGTCCGTAAATCTGGTTAAACGGCACCGCGGCGCTGCCGCGTGCGGTTAAAAACTGACTAATGTCAGCGGAGGGGCGGCTCCAGTCGCCGCGTAAGGCGATCACATCTGGCGCTGATAGCGCCTGCTGGATGTCGTCGCGCAGCAGCACGTTGTATTTATTGGCTTTACAGGTCACGCACCAGTCGGCGGTGACATCAATAAATACCCGTTTATGCTCCGCAAGGGCGTTAGCGATAGCCTGCTCGCTGAGCGGCTGCCAGTTAACCCGGTCTCGGCGCGGGCCCTGGCCGTCCTGTTGTGCGACAAAGGCGACGGCGCCCGCCACCACGATGGCCAGAGCGCCCGCGCGCAGCGCCGTACGCCAGCGGTAGCGCCAGGCGGTGGCCAATAGCAGGCCGATGGCCAGAATCACCAGCAGGGTAAGCACCGGCGTACGGCCGATGTGGATCGTCAGCAGGCTAACCAGCCATAGCGCTGAACCAAGCATCATTAGCCCCAACACCACGCGCAGATGATTCATCCAGAGGCCTGGACGTGGAAGTCGTTGCGCCAGACCCGGCCAGGCGACAATAAGCAGCCACGGCAGGCTCATGCCGATCCCCATGGCGAAGAAAATCCCCCACAGCAGCGGCAACGGCGCCACCAGCGCCACCGACACGGCGGTACCGAGGAACGGCGCGGTACAGGGCGTCGCCAGCAGGGTGGCGAAGGCGCCCTGCCAAAAATGGCCCATCAAGCCGTTGCCGCCGCGGGTGGCGAGGAAGGTACTGGCGCTGGAGGAGAGACGGATTTCGAATAGTCCCAATAAACTGGCGCTGAACAGCACCATCACCAGTGCCATCGCGCCGATAAACCACGGGTTCTGGAACTGGATCCCCCAGCCGAGCGCCTGATTACCTAAGCGTAGCGCGGTCATCATCAGCGCCAGCGCCAGGAAGGAGACGACGATCCCGCATACCGAGGCGAGGAACTGCCGCCGCACCGCGCCGCGTTCACGACGTTCGGTTTGCACCAATGAGCCGAGTTTCATCGCCAGCACCGGCAGCACGCAAGGCATGACGTTGAGAATAAGCCCGCCGGCCAGCGCCATCAGCAGCACCCAGCCTAACGCCAGCCACGTCGCGGTACTGCCGGCACTGATGGCGATCTGGCTTTCCTGCGCCTGGCCGCTATCGGCCAGCACCAGCGACAGCGTTTTGCCGCTCAGGTCCGGCGCCGCTTCGCCCCAGCTATCGGTGACCGGTACGGTGGCGGTTAACGTATCGCCGCGGCTGGTAAAACTCGGCGTGCCGAAATCGACATCCTCCATGCTGTCGATAAACAGCGCTGGCTGCTGCCAGCCGGCATCGCGGCGGGCAGTTACCGTCAGCTTTCCGCTGACGTAGCTGGCGCTAAGCGCCGAGGTGAGACCGTCGCGCAGCGGCAGCGTGCCCATCGCGCGGGTGAAATCGTAATTAAATTGCTCCCCCGCCGGAGCCGTCATATCCAGCGAAAAGGGGTAGTCAGTGAGAATGCAGACATTGCTGCAGGTAGAGAGCGTCAGGACGCCGCTAAGCGTCGGCGGTATTTTCCCGCGCAGGGTCATCGGGAAGCTGACGTCGCCGTGATACCCCTGAGTGGAAATACCCGCGACGTCGAAGCGCTGCGGCGTCGGCCAGCGCCAGTTAACCTCCAGCGGCGTGTGCCAGGCGATAGCTGGCGCGATGCCGCCTTCGCCCGGCGAACGCCAGTAGGTTTTCCAGCCCTTTTCCAGCGCTACGTCTAAAAGCAGTCGGGTGTCGCCATTGCCTTCGCTTTGCGCCCGCAGGCGCACGCTGGCGTGTTGATTGTCGGCGACGCGCAGCCAGCCGCTATCGGCGGCCTGGCTGACGGGCAGCCATAGCCAAAGCAGGCAGACCAGCAGTCGCCTGAATACCATAAACATAAATTTTCTCCGTAAGTAATAAATTAACCTGAGCTGTCAGGAGAATTAATCACTCACGGAAGACGCATAATCGCAGATGCACCCGCAATCGGGGTGGGGAGATAACGCGGGGAGGCCACTGGCGTTCGATACGCGGCGGGATCGCCGCCAGCACCGCCAGCAGCAGAGTGATAGCCAACAGCGCCCCTTCAAACAGCATCGGCGGAACGGCCATCAGCGACTTGGCGCTGAGCTCGCACGGCGTGACCGGCGCCTCGGCCTTATCCGGGTTTTGCTGTAGCGACGGGCTGTCGGCGGTGAGGTTCATGACCAGCGCGTGCATCCCGGCCATCCGCTGGGCGGTGCAGGTCAGCACCACCAGACAGGCCAGGAGGACAAAAAGAATGGCTTTGCGTTGTCGCTTAATCATGATCGCCTCAAATATTCACGCGGCCTATCTTATCGGGCGAACGCGTTTTGGCAATGGTAAAGCTGTAAAGAAGTGTCTGGCGGATAAGTGATTTGCCCCCTCCCGGCCGGGAGAGGGCGGTCAGTTACAGATTCTCACCGTTGCTGGCGATAACCGCTTTGTACCAGTTAAAGCTCTTCTTGCGCGAGCGGGACATGTCGCCGGTGCCGTCATCGTGTTTATTGACGTAGATGAAGCCGTAGCGTTTGCTGTACTGCCCGGTAGTGAAGGAGACGCAGTCGATGCAGCCCCATGGGGTATAGCCCATCAGATCGACGCCGTCATAAGTCACCGCTTTGATCATCTCTTCGACGTGGGCGCGCAGATAATCGATGCGGTAGTCATCGTTGATGCTGCCGTCGGCTTCGACTTTGTCGTAGGCGCCGAAGCCGTTTTCCACGATAAACAGCGGCTTCTGGTAGCGCTCATACAGTTCGCACAAGGCGTAGCGCAGGCCAACCGGGTCAATCTGCCAGCCCCAGTCGGAGGCTTTGACGTGCGGGTTCGGCACGCTGCCTTCGAAACCGGAAATGGCATCGCCGGTGCCGCCCTCAGCTTTCACCGCGTTGGTCATGTAGTAGCTGAAGCCGAGGTAGGCGCAGGTGCCTTCGCGCAGGATCTGCGCGTCGCCGTCTTCCATTTTGATGTTGAAGCCACGGCGTTCCCATTCATTCAACACATAGCTCGGGTAGTAACCGCGCAACTGGACATCGGTAAAGACGTAGCGTTCGCGCATCGACTCCTGGGCGAACATGACATCTTCCGGTTTGCAGGAATAAGGGTAGAGGGCGACCATCGCCAGCATGCAGCCGACCTGCATTTCCGGGTTGATACGACGGGCCGCTTTCACCGCCAGCGCGCTGGCGACGAACTGGTGATGCAGCACCTGGTACATGGTCTCTTCCGGATTTTCATGCTCGGTATAGACCACGCCGGAACAGCAGTAGCCGAACAGCGGCGCGCGCCAGTTGCGCTGGTTATTGATCTCGTTGAAGGTCATCCAGTATTTCACTTTGTGCTTATAGCGCTCGAAGACCACTTCGGCGAAGCGTACAAAGAAATCGACCACTTTGCGGTTGGTCCAGCCGCCGTACTGCTGTACCAGATGCAGCGGCATTTCAAAGTGGGAAAGGGTGATCACCGGCTCGATGTTGTACTTCAGCAGTTCATCGAACATGTCATCGTAGAATTTCAGCCCTTCTTCATTCGGCTGAGTTTCGTCGCCCTGCGGGAAGATGCGGGTCCAGGCAATAGAGGTGCGGAAGCACTTGAAGCCCATCTCGGCGAACAGCTTGATGTCTTCTTTGTAGTGGCCGTAGAAATCGACCGCTTCATGATTAGGGTAATATTTACCCGCTTCGACCTGGTGGGTGATTTCGCGCGGTACGCCGTGCGCCCCGCCGGTCAGCACGTCGCAGATGCTCGGGCCTTTGCCGCCTTTATTCCAGCCGCCTTCAACCTGATGCGCGGCGACCGCGCCGCCCCACAAAAAGTCTTTGGGAAGAGTCAATTTTTTCATCTTTGCTAATCTCTCTGAATAACTATTGCGATTGAGTCTAGCAAAGCGAAATTGAATGTCACGATATAACAAATTCCGCTAAACGTAATATGTTACATCGAAAAAACAGGCTGTTATTTTTAGCTGATTTTGCGCGCTAATTTACGTCCCAGCGATTCAAGGATATAGATCACCGGAATTTGCGTTGTAATATCGTAGACGCCGCCGATGCGCGTCTGCGGCACGTGCCAGGAGAGATTGAAATCAGCCAGTTTCGCCAGCCGCGAATGCTCGTGGCTGGTAATCGACATCACCTTGCAGCGGTGCAGGCTGAACTGGCTGGCGAAGCGCAGGATCTCTTCGGTTTCGCCGGAGACGGAAAGCACGATCGCCAGCGCGTTACGGGCCATATCATTGGTTACCGGAAAATAGGGGTCGTCAATATGGTTGCTGAATTTACCGACGTTGGAAAAGAAGCGTGCGCCATATTTCGCCAGCGCGCCGGAGGTGCCGGCGCCGACGAAAATAATACGTTCCGAAGCGAGAATAATATCCACGGCCTGCTCGAGTAATTCATCGAACTCGTCATTATTGACGCTTTTAAAAAAGCTCATAATTTCGCTGGCGCCGATATTTGCCTGTTGAGGCTCATTCTGCTCAAGATATAATTTAAAGCGTACGCGAAATTCAGAGTAGCCCTCGCACTGCAGTTTGCGGCAGAAGCGCAACACGGTGGTGGTGGAGACCCCGGCGGCCTCGGCCAGTTCGCGGATGGTCATGTACATCACTTTGTCACGATTCTTAATGACATAGTGATAGACCATCATCTCAAGATTATTGAGACTGGCGACAGCGGCGTGGGAGAACATACTCACAGTGGCGAACTCACAATTCATAATGACCAGGACGGAATTATATCATGCAGGCCAATGACATTACCTTTTTTCAGCGTTTTCAGGAGGACATCCTTGCCGGGCGCAAAACGATTACTATCCGCGATGCGGCGGAATCGCATTTTAAACCGGGTGACGTCCTGCGCGTTGGGCGCTATGAAGATGACGGCTATTTTTGCACCATCGCCGTGACCGCCACCTCGACGGTGACGCTCGATACGCTAACTGAACAGCATGCTCAACAGGAGAATATGACCCTCGAACAACTGCGGCAGGTGATTAGGGAAATCTATCCTGCGGAAGATCGGTTTTATGTTATTGAATTCAAACGCCTTTAAATAAAACCGGCACAACTGTTAGTTGAAATAACATTGTAACATTATGATTTTAATGTATTTACAAATATACATCGTTTTATTTTAGCTAACATGTGTTCACTGGAATCATTCTCAGTTACCCTAAGTGGGCAATGAAAGCGTTCTTGTTTTCACGGAGTCAAATATGGTGCGCAAACCATTAATCACTCAGGGATATTCTCTGGCAGAGGAAGTTGCCAACAGCATCAGCCACGGGATCGGGCTGGTGTTCGGTATTGTCGGCCTCGTGTTGCTGCTGGTGCAGGCGGTAGACACCAACGCCAGCGCGACGGCGATCACCAGCTACAGCCTGTACGGCGGCAGCATGATTATGCTGTTCCTCGCCTCTACGCTCTATCACGCGATCCCGCATCAGCGGGCGAAACAGTGGCTGAAAAAGTTCGACCACTGCGCTATCTACCTGCTGATTGCCGGGACCTACACGCCGTTCTTGCTGGTGGGGTTGAATTCACCGCTGGCAAAGGGGCTGATGATCGTCATCTGGAGCCTGGCCCTGCTGGGGATCCTGTTTAAGCTGACCATCGCGCACCGCTTTAAAATTCTGTCGCTGGTGACTTATCTGACCATGGGCTGGCTGTCGCTTATCGTGGTCTATCAGCTGGCAGTGAAGCTGGCGGTGGGCGGCGTAACGCTGCTGGCGGTCGGCGGGGTGGTGTACTCGCTGGGGGTTATCTTCTACGTCTGCAAACGTATTCCCTATAACCACGCTATCTGGCACGGCTTCGTGCTCGGCGGCAGCGTGTGTCACTTCCTGGCGATCTATCTGTACGTCGGCCAGTCCTGATTAAACTTCCACGGTGGCGCTGCGCTTACCGTGGCTACGGTTATCTGCGGCCTGGAAATCCCACGGTGGCGCTACGCTTACCGTGGCTACGGTATTTGCAGTCAAGTAGCCCGGCTAAGGCGCGAGCGCCGCAAGCCGGGAGTCATAACGCTTTATTACACGTCTTCCAGCGAATAGGGCAGCGGTTCGATGCGCAGGCTGCCGGCATCGTCGCGCACGCGGAAGATGCTGTCCGGCTCCATATCGTTATTCATCACCACCTGCACCAGCAACTGGCCATCATCCAGCTGAACCGCCGCAAGCACCGTCCCGGTGCGGCGCCAGTTGTCGCCCATTTTCAGCTCCAGATCTTCCCCCGCTTCCGGCACCCGGCTGGCGGTCCCTGACAGCGTCCACAGCGCACGCTTATTGGCGCCGCGGAATTTCGCCCGCGCCACCATCTCCTGACCGGTGTAGCAGCCTTTCCTGAAGCTGATACCGCCCAGCGCCTGCAGGTTGGTCGCCTGCGGAATGAACTGCCCGCTGTTGGCGCTGTCGATAACCGGCAGACCGGCTTCAATATTCAGCGCCAGCCACTGCTGGCTGTTATTGAGCTGCGCTTCGCCGCGCAGCGCATCGGTAACGCGATTGGCGGTGTCGACATCAGTCACCAGCAGGAAGCGTTCACCTGGATGTTCAAACCACAGCAGGCTGGTGGCGCCTTCGCTGACCACCGGGGCGGCCGCGTCGGGCAGGGCAGCGAACAGCGGCGCCAGCGCGGCGCGCGCCTGGAAGCCGGCCACCCCCAACAGAACCAGATCGTCGTTGGCGGCGATGGTGACTTTAGAGAAGACGGCATATTTTTTCAGTTCGGTCAGCTGTACGTCGCGCAGGCTGCGGCGCTCGATCCATGCGAAGCCGCCGTCGCGGCGGAATACGCGCAGATTGCTCCACATCTTGCCTTTGGCGTCACAGTGGGCGGCAAGCAGATGCTGAGCATCGGTGAGATTGCTCACATCGGCGGTAATCTGCCCCTGCAGATATTTTTCGCTATCCGGCCCGCTAATCGTCGCCAGCGCCCAGTCATCCAGGGTCATCAGCGTTAACGGCAGACGAGCGGAAGAGGAAGGCTGACGCGGAGGAAAAGGTGTAAAAGCCATAGTCATATCCTGAATCGCTTAACGCAGTGTGTGTGACCAATGGTAAAAGAGCTATAGTGCATTGCAAGTGCTTTCAACAGGCCATTTGTGCGCTGGCGTGAGACAGCCGCCTGACGCAGGGAATCAATAAGCCCATCATTATTTTATGGTTTTTATGGAAGGATGCTCGCATTCAGCGATATTCCTGTAAAGTTACGGCAGAAAACGGGTTAAACTAACCTATATTTTGCTGCTGGAAGGTCAACATGGACATTAACAATAAAGCACGTATCCACTGGGCATGCCGCCGCGGGATGCGCGAACTCGACATCTCCATCATGCCGTTCTTTGAGTATGAGTACGATACCCTCAGCGACGCTGACAAACAGCTGTTCATTCGCCTGCTGGAAAATGACGATCCGGATCTGTTCAACTGGCTGATGAACCACGGCAAACCGGCCGATGCGGAGCTGCAGCGGATGGTAACCTTAATTCAGACACGGAATCGGGAACGTGGTCCTGTGGCAATCTGATCTCCGTATCTCCTGGCGCGCGCAGTGGTTTTCCCTGCTGCTCCACGGCGTTGTGGCGGCGCTGGTGCTGTTGGTTCCCTGGCCGCTAAGCTACACCCCGATCTGGCTGCTGCTGTTGTCGCTGGTAGTGTTTGACTGCGTGCGCAGCCAGCGGCGGATCCATGCCCGTCGCGGAGAGATAAAACTGCTCACCGATTCCCGTCTTCGCTGGCAAAACGCCGAATGGGAGATCCTCGGGACGCCGTGGGTCATCAATAGCGGTATGCTGCTGCGTTTACGCCATGTCGATACCCGGCGCGGGCAGCATCTGTGGCTGGCGGCGGATA
>NZ_PJDK01000064.1:0-30775 GCF_002837615.1 Klebsiella sp. X1-16S-Nf21 | reverse complement strand
CGGCCATAAAATCACCGCCCACCAGGAAGGCGGTGGGCATCGGGCGCCCCTGTAAAGCGTCAAGCCAGGCCCCTACCTGCTCTTCCGTCTCTCTGGCGCTAAAGTTGGCGACGCTGATGAGATCCCGGCTGGCGGTAAAGCGCAGATTGCGCGCGCGCCATGCTTCCTGGATCCCGCCCAGCCGCAGCTCCATGGTATAGCGGCGCAGGCACATCACGTTCATCACCGCCCGATGGCCCATATCAAACAGATAGCGGGCGGCGCACTGGCCAATCAGACGATGGTCGGGGGCAATGGACGGCAGCCGCATCCCTTCATCCCGACAGTTGATCAATACGCAGGGTTTGCCCACATCCGCCGCCAGGCCATGAATATGCGGATCGTCGATCCCCAGCAGCACCGCGGCCTGGGTCTCCGCTTCGTTCATGCGGGCAAGAAACAGATTGGCGTCGCTGTCGTTCTCGTCCAGTGCGCAGTAGCGCAGGCGCACTTCATGCGCCGCCAGCGCGTTATTGATGCTCTGGATCACCCGGTAGTAGAAGATATCCGATCGCTCATCGAAGGCGCGCTGCGGAGCAAACACCAGCAGATTATTGAGCAGCAGACGCCCGGCGGCCAGTCCCTGCATGACCCCCAGCTCGCGGGCGCACTCCAGCACCGCCCGGCGCGCCTTATCGCTGGTATTCGCCTTTCCGGCCAGGACGCGCGAAACGGTGCTGGCCGACAGCCCGGTGCGGGCGGCGATTTCGGCGACGCGCAGCTTTTTATCCATTTTGTGATCCAGCTCCGATTGGAAAATGAAAGAATTTTCATAATCGCCAAAGCGCTTCCTGTAAGCAAATGACAGAGCGAAATTTGAGATCTCGGTCATTTCATGAAAAAAGTTGCATAAATAGCACTTTGCCCGACGTTTTTTCTCCCTTAGCCTGAATTGGTCCAACATCTCCCATACTAGTTATACCAATGATGTTGAGATAAAAAATAGACTATTCAAATAGTTAAAAAAACTATGTGACCACTCAGGGAAAGAGGCCGTCACTTTCCCCCTACAACGTCTTGTGGAGTGTGCTATGAGTCAAGGCCTCAACAATGATATCGCGGTCAGTAAAACGCGCCGGGTGGTAAAAAACCTGCGCTGGTGGGTGCTGGTCCTGTTTTTACTCGGCGTCACCGTCAACTACATCACACGTAACTCGCTGGGGATTATCGCCCCGGAACTGAAAGCGACGCTCGGTATTACCACCGAACAATATTCCTGGATCGTCGGCGCGTTTCAGCTGGCTTACACGATTTTCCAGCCGCTCTGTGGCTGGCTTATCGACGTCATCGGCCTGAAGCTCGGGTTTATGATCTGCGCTACCCTGTGGGCGCTGGCCTGTATCGCCCACGCCGGGGCTGGCAGCTGGCTGCACCTGGCTATGTTGCGCTTCTTTATGGGCGGCGCCGAGGCGGCCGCCACGCCGGCGAACGCCAAAACCATCGGCGAGTGGTTCCCGAAATCTGAACGGCCAATCGCCGCCGGCTGGGCTGGCGTCGGCTTCTCTATCGGCGCAATGCTGGCCCCGCCAATTATCTACTTCGCCCACGCCTCCTTCGGCTGGCAGGGGGCGTTTATGTTTACCGGCGCGCTGGCGCTGCTGTGGGTGGTGCTGTGGTGGGCTTTCTATCAGAACCCGGAAAAGCACCCGAACCTCAGCAAAAGCGAGCTGGAGTACATCAAGCAGGATAACGAAGCCCCGCCGGTGAAACAGCCCTTCTTTACCGCGCTCAAAACCGTCTCGAAGAATAAACGTTTCTATGGGATCGCCATCCCCGCCTTTATGGCCGAGCCTGCCTGGGCGGTACTGAGCTTCTGGGTGCCGCTGTACCTGGCGAAAGAGCACGGCATGGATCTGAAGCAGATCGCGATGTTCGCCTGGCTGCCGTTCCTCGCCGCCGATCTTGGCAGCGTGGTCAGCGGCTATCTCACCCGCCTGTACGTTCGCTGGTTCGGCTGCACGCGAGTCAACTCGGTTATCGCCAGCTCGGTAACCGGCGCGTTTCTGATGATCTCGCTGGCCCTGGTCGCCATTACTCGCGATCCCTATATCACCATCATCCTGATCTCCATTGGTGGTTTCGGCCATCAGATCATCTCCTGCATGCTCAGCGCGCTGGTGGTGGAATCTTTCGACAAGGGACAAATGGCGACGGTCAACGGTATGCGCGGTTCCGCGGCGTGGATCGCCAGCTTCCTGTTCTCATTATTAATCGGGGTGACCGCCGACAAAATTGGCTTCAACCCGCTGTTTATCGCCATGGGTTTCTTTGACCTGATTGGCGCCGTTTTCCTGGTGGCATTTATTGCTGAACGTCGCGCCAAGCGCGCCTGAGAGTGGATGTAAAATATGAAGACGTTGAAACACTGGAGTTTGCACCAACAGCTGGAGCATCACGTTGAACTGACCGTTGATGGTCAGCACACTTTGTGTCTGTATGTGCTGGAAGAGAATTTATTCCGCGTCTTGCTGAAGCGCCAGGGCCAACTGGCGCTGGATCGCACCTGGAGTATCGCCCCGCAGCAGGATGTGCCGTGGGAAGGCCGCGCGCGGGATGACCTCAGCGGTTTTAGCCTCCCGGCCTGGCAGATGACCAAAGAAGATGACGCGCTGACCATCGCCACCCGCCAGCTGCGCGTCACCGTCCACCAGCCGCTATGGCTGGAGTGGAGCTATCGCGACGACGCCGGCGAGTGGCAGACGCTCGCCAGTGACCGCCCCACCAGCGCCTATCTGGCAAACGCTCACGGCGACGGCGTCGCCCATTATCTGAGCCGCCGCAAAGATGAGCGTTTCTACGGGCTGGGTGAAAAAGCCGGCGACCTGCAGCGTAACGGCAAACGCTATGAAATGCGTAACCTCGATGCCATGGGCTACAACGCCGTCAGCACCGACCCGCTGTATAAACATATTCCGTTTACCATCACCCAGCGCAGCGATATCAGCTACGGCCTGTTCTATGACAACCTGAGCAGCTGCTGGCTGGATCTGGGCAATGAAATCGACAACTACCACACCGCCTATCGCCGCTGGCAGGCGGAGGCCGGCGATATCGATTATTACCTGTTTACCGGTAAACAGGTGCTGGATGTGACCAAAGCCTTCGTCCGCCTGACCGGTAAAACCCTGTTCGGGCCAAAATGGAGCCTCGGCTACAGCGGCTCCACCATGCACTACACCGACGCGCCGGATGCGCAAAATCAGCTGATGAACTTCATCCGCCTGTGCGAGCAGCACGCGATCCCTTGCGACTCGTTCCAGCTCTCTTCCGGCTATACCTCGATCAACGGCAAGCGCTACGTCTTTAACTGGAACTACGACAAGGTGCCGCAGCCAAAAGTGATGAGCCAGTCGTTCCATGATGCCGGGCTGAAGCTGGCCGCCAATATCAAACCCTGCCTGCTGCAGGATCATCCGCGCTATGGCGAAGTGGCGGAGCGCGGTCTTTTTATTCGCGATTCGCAAACCGACGCGCCGGAGCGCTCCAGCTTCTGGGATGATGAAGGGTCGCATCTCGACTTCACCAACCCGCACACCGTGGCCTGGTGGCAGGAAGGCGTGACCACCCAGCTACTGGAGATGGGTATCGATTCGACCTGGAACGATAATAACGAGTATGAGGTGTGGGACGGCGAGGCGCGCTGCTACGGCTTTGGCCGCGAAATCGCCATTAAACATATTCGCCCGGTGATGCCGTTGCTGATGATGCGCGCCTCCATGGAAGCCCAGCAGCGCTTTGCGCCGCAAAAGCGCCCGTATCTGATCTCCCGCTCCGGCTGCGCCGGGATGCAGCGCTACGTACAGACCTGGAGCGGCGACAACCGCACCAACTGGGATACGCTGCGCTATAACACCCGTATGGGATTAGGGATGAGTCTTTCCGGCTTGTTTAACGTCGGCCATGACGTCGGCGGTTTCTCCGGCGATAAACCCGAGCCGGAGCTGTTCGTGCGCTGGGTACAAAACGGCGTGATGCATCCGCGCTTTACCATTCACTCGTGGAATGACGACCAGACGGTCAATGAAGCCTGGATGTACCCGGAAATCACCCCGGCGATCCGCTCAGCCATCGAGCTGCGCTACCGTCTGCTGCCCTATTTGTACACCCTGTTATGGCAGGCGCATGCCGATGACGAACCCATGCTGCGCCCGACCTTCCTCGATCACCAGCACGATACCCAGACCTTCGCCGAGTGCGATGACTTCCTGCTGGGTCGCGATCTGCTGGTGGCCAGCGTGGTCGAGCCCGGCGCCCGTCAACGCCAGCTGTGGCTGCCCGATAATCAGGACGGCTGGTACGATTTTTACAGCCACCAGTGGTTCGCCGGCGGCCAGTGGGTGACGCTGGACGCGCCGCTGGAAAAACTGCCGCTGCTGGTCCGCGCCGGCGCCGGTCTGCCGCTTAGTGAACGTATCAGCCACGTCGATGCGCAAAAAGACGATCGTCGCGAACTGCAGTTGTTCCCGCTGAAAGGTACCGGCTCAACCCGCGGTCTGCTGTTTGAAGACGACGGCGAAAGCTGGGGCTATAAAGAGGGGGATGCGCTATGGCTGGAGTGGGAAATGATCTGCAGCGCCAACAGCATAAACCTGAATATCAACGCTCGCGGCAGCTACCGTCCGGCGTGGAAAGCGCTGAAGCTGTCATTACCGGCGGGAGAAAAGCGCAAGCTGCTGGTGAATGGCGTTGAAGGGACCGAGTGGAGGCGCTAAGCGATATGCCGGGCGGCGGCTTACGCCTTGCCCGGCCTGGATTTTATGATGTTCCCGGATTGCGCTACGCTAATCCGGGCTACAAACGGGTGGCCTCAAAATCCCCGGTGGCGCTACCGCTTACCGGGGCTACAGCACTGTGCGGTTTGGTAGCCCGGGTAACGGACAGTTTCAGTAACCATGGGTACAAGATAGAGCTCTTAAGCTCACAATGGCACGGACCGTAGGCCGGATAAGGCGCAGCCGCCATCCGGCGCGAAAGTGGCTCTTTACCCGCAGTTATTGCCCGGCGGCGCTACGCTTGCGCGGGCCTACAGATCACATGCCAGGCGTAGCCCGGGTAAGGCGTAGCCGCTACCCGGGTAACGGACAGGGATTACTCGATACCTTTGCTGCGCAGGTAGTCTTCGTAGTTACCGCTGAAATCGATCACGCGTTCTGGGGTGATCTCCAGGACGCGGGTCGCCAGCGAGCTGACGAACTCGCGGTCGTGAGAAACGAAGATCAGGGTGCCCTGATACATCTCCAGCGCCATGTTCAGCGATTCGATCGATTCCATATCCAGGTGGTTGGTCGGTTCGTCCATGATCAGGATGTTTGGCTTCTGCATCATCAGCTTACCGAACAGCATGCGCCCTTTCTCACCACCAGAAAGGACTTTCGCCGGCTTTTTGATATCGTCCTGGCTAAACAACAGACGGCCGAGGATACTGCGTACCGCCTGCTCGTCGTCGCTTTCCTGCTTCCACTGGCTCATCCACTCGAAGACCGTCAGGTCGTTTTCGAACTCGTACTCATGATCCTGCGCGTAGTAACCAATTTGCGCGTTTTCAGACCATTTCACGGTGCCGTTGTCCGGCTGCAGTTCGCCTACCAGAGTTTTCAGCATGGTGGATTTACCCACGCCATTGGCGCCCAGAATGGCAATCTTCTCGCCCACTTCCAGCAACAGGTTGACCTTTTTGAACAGCGGACCTTCATCAAAGCCTTTGGTAAGGGCTTCCACTTCCAGCGCGTTACGGAACAGTTTCTTGTCCTGTTCGAAGCGGATAAACGGGTTCTGACGGCTGGAGGCTTTAACCTCTTCCAGCTTGATTTTGTCAATCTGGCGCGCGCGCGAGGTGGCCTGACGTGATTTAGAAGCGTTGGCGCTAAAGCGGCTAACGAAGGACTGCAGGTCCGCAATCTGCGCTTTTTTCTTGGCGTTGTCCGCCAGCAGACGCTCACGCGCCTGGGTGGCCGCGGTCATGTATTCGTCGTAGTTGCCCGGATAGACGCGCAGCTCGCCGTAGTCGAGGTCCGCCATGTGGGTGCAGACCATGTTCAGGAAGTGACGGTCGTGCGAGATGATGATCATGGTGCTGTCGCGATCGTTCAGCGTCTGCTCCAGCCAGCGGATGGTGTCGATGTCCAGGTTGTTCGTCGGTTCGTCGAGCAGCAGGATATCCGGATTGGAGAACAGCGCCTGCGCCAGCAGGACGCGCAGTTTCCAGCCCGGCGCGACTTCGCTCATCGGGCCGTAATGCTGTTCAACCGGAATGCCGACGCCGAGCAGCAGTTCGCCGGCGCGCGCTTCGGCGGAGTAACCGTCCATCTCGCCGTATTTGACTTCCAGGTCGGCCACTTTATAGCCGTCTTCCTCGCTCATTTCGGGCAGCGCGTAGATGCGATCGCGCTCTTGCTTCACTTCCCACAGCTCGCCGTGGCCCATGATAACCGTATCCAGCACGGTGAATGCTTCGAAGGCGAACTGATCCTGGCGCAGCTTACCGATACGCTCGTTCGGGTCGAGAGAAACGTTGCCCAGCGTCGGCTCGAGATCGCCGCCGAGGATCTTCATAAAGGTCGATTTACCGCTGCCGTTGGCGCCGATCAGACCATAACGGTTGCCGCCGCCAAATTTAACGGAGATATTTTCGAACAGCGGCTTACTGCCAAACTGCATGGTAACGTTGCTGGATACTAGCACGGGGATATCCTGAAAAAAGAGAATGAGGGGTGTGACACAACAGACATTATGCCAGCAAATGACACACTTTTCACGGCCTGCGGTAAATTCCGCCGCGGCGCTTGTGCTAAGGTCTTTGTCAGATGAGCCGCAGACCAGGGCTCAAACGGTTATTCTGTACGTCATTATGAGGAACCCCATGACCACCAGCCTACCGCGACACCCGGCTTTTTTATCCCTGCAGGGCGGTATCAATTTTCGCGACCTCGGCGGCCAGCGCGCCGCCGACGGACGCACGGTACGCAGCGGCAAGCTGCTACGCTCCGGCGCGCTAAATCGGTTGACGGCGGACGATCTCAACCATCTGGCGACGCTGCCGCTCAGTCGGGTGCTCGACTATCGCGACCCCGGCGAAGTGCAGCGCACCCCTGACAAGCTTAGCCCGCTCACTCACTATTTAAACGCGCCCGCTAATCCGCCGCTCGGCGATGTGAATGCGAAAGTCACCGAGCTGAATGCTGCCACCCTTAACGCGCTGAACGGGGAGCAGTTTATGCTGCAACTGTATCGCCAGTTGCCCTTTAATAACCCGGCCTATCGCCAGCTCGCCGCCTGGCTGACCACGCCTTTTGAAGGCGCTTTACTGCAACACTGCGCCGTCGGCAAAGATCGCACCGGCGTCGGCTGCGCGTTAACCCTGTTTGCCGTCGGATGCGACAGCGAGACGGTCATGGAGGAGTATCTGCTCACCCACGGCATGCTGACACAAGTGGAAGCCTGGATGCTGGAGATGCTGGGCAACGACCTGACGCCCCAGGGACGCCAGAGTCTGGCGGATATCCTGACGGTGAAAGAGTCCTATCTCGCCGCCGCGCTGTCAGCCATCCACCAGCGCTATGGCACGGTCGACGCCTGGCTGGCAGAAGAGTACCAGCTCACCGCCCCGGCACGCGCTTCGCTACAGGACCGGTTACTGGAAGGATAACCTCCCTGTCACCCGCGTGAGAGGCGGCGATTGCATCATCCGCCAGCCCCGTCAGCCGAGGCGACAGGGAAAAAAATGTGATTTCGTACACATCTGATTTACCTGTTTAGCGGAATGCACATATAATGCGCTCCCATCTACTGTCTCAATCATTAACAAAGGCCTGTGTGGCGTTGATTTCGCACACGACATTAAAGACTATGAAATTATCTACACTCTTAGCGGCAGCCTTCGCCCTCGTAGGCTTTTGCAATACAGCGTCTGCTGTCACCTATCCTTTGCCGACCGACGGCAGCCGTTTGGTTGGTCAGAATCAGGTCATCACCATTCCGGATGATAACAAGCAGCCGCTGGAATACTTTGCGGCGAAATATCAGATGGGGCTGTCCAACATGCTGGAAGCCAACCCGGGGGTGGACACCTATCTGCCAAAAGGCGGTAGCGTCCTGAACATCCCGCAGCAGCTGATCCTGCCGGACACCGTCCACGAAGGCATCGTCATCAACAGCGCCGAGATGCGTCTGTATTACTATCCGAAAGGCACCAACACCGTGATCGTTCTGCCGATCGGTATCGGCCAGTTAGGTAAAGATACGCCGATTAACTGGACCACCAAAGTCGAACGCAAGAAGGCCGGCCCGACCTGGACGCCGACCGCCAAGATGCACGCTGAATACGCCGCTGCCGGCAACCCGCTGCCAGCCGTCGTACCGGCCGGTCCGGATAACCCGATGGGTCTGTACGCGTTATATATTGGCCGTCTGTACGCCATCCACGGCACCAACGCTAACTTTGGTATTGGCCTGCGCGTGAGCCACGGCTGCGTGCGTCTGCGCAACGATGACATCAAATTCCTGTTTGAGAATGTGCCGGTCGGCACCCGCGTGCAGTTTATCGATGAGCCGGTAAAAGCGACCACCGAGCCGGACGGCAGCCGTTACATTGAGGTTCACAACCCGCTGTCGACCACCGAAGCGCAGTTCCAGGGCGGCGAAATCGTGCCGATCACCCTGACTCAGCCGGTACAGGCGATCACCAGCCAGTCTGATGTCGATCAGAACGTGGTTGAGCAGGCTATCCAGAACCGCTCCGGTATGCCGGTGCGTCTGAACTAAGTTCTGCATGACAAGAAAAACGGCGGGCCTGATGCCCGCCGTTTTTTTATCTGCATTTCCCCGGGCTGCGGCTGACGCCTTGCCTGGGTTACCAAACCTGACAACACCCTGGGCCTGCTAAGCGCTGCGCAAACAGGGGTCCCCGGTCTAGCCGTTATTCACCAGAATAATCCCGCCGTGATCGTAGCGATAGTGACAGTGGGCATACTCCAGCGGCGTACCGTCTTCGAGGTAGATCACCTGTTCAACCTCCAGCACCGGGTCGGTGAGGTCGCAGTGAAGATGTAATTTATCCAGTTCATCCGGCTTCATCGCACGCACCACGCGGTAAGATCCCATCAGCTTCAGCCCCAGCGTCTCCTGGATATAGCGAAACACCGAGCTTTCCAGATGGCTTTTATTGAGCCCCGGCACTAGCCCCACCGGCATGACCGTCAGATCCAGCGACACCGGTTCCCCGTTGAGCAACCGCAGGCGAACGAAGTCATACACCGGCGCATCGGCGTCAATCAGCAGCGAACTCTGCTCTTTGTCGCTGGGAAAACGCACCTCAAAGCGCACCACTTCGCTTTGTACCTCGCCAAGATGCTCCCAGGTTTTGGTGGCGCCAAAATAGTCGCTGCCGGGCAACTCCCACTGCGACAGCTGGAGAAAATTTTTCCGCACAAAGGTACCCAGTCCTTTGCGGGTATAGATAAGCCCTTCGACGATTAACTGACGCATCGCCTGCTGGATCGTCATCCGGCTGGTGTTGAACTCCGCCGCCAGCGCAAACTGGTCGGGTAGCGGCGCGCTGGCAGGATACTGCTGGCTGATGATGCGTTTTTTTATTTCCCGCGCGATTTGCAGATACTTCGCCGTCATTCCCGGTCCTTTTACATTCTGTGTGTGGCTGGCGGACAGCATACTTGACCTGACCGCCAGGACACTGTTACATCGCTTCGCCGTTGCTGTGGATCACCTGCTTTAGCCACGCATAGCTCTTCTTCGGCACCCGCCGCAGATCCTTGAGGTCATGGTTCTCACGATTGACGTACACCACGCCGTAGCGCTTACGCATATCGCCCTGAGAGCTGAGGATATCGATTAATCCCCAGCCGAGATAGCCAATCACCTGCGCGCCGTCCTCAAATATCGCCGCTTTCATGGCGTTAATATGGTCGCGATGGTAGGCGATGCGGTAATCATCGGCAATGGGATGTTCGCCATCCCAGGATTCGATCACCCCGATGCCATTTTCAATCGGGAACACCGGTAGCCGCCAGTCATTGTAATAGCGGGTGATGATCATGCGAAATCCCAGCGGATCGATCTGCCAGTTCCATTCCGTCGCTTTCAGGTACGGGTTATCCTGATTACCGAATAGCATGTAATTGTTGACCGCCGTTCCCGGCGGGATCGCGTCGCTATTGAGCGCACGGCTGGCGTAATAGCTGAACGCCAGATAATCGACCTTCACCGTCGCCATCAGCGCGATATCTTCAGGGCGATAAATATCGTCAAAGCCTTGGCGAGCGACAAAATGCATCACTTCCGGGCTATAACCCTCGCCGGCGTAGGCGCGCAGCAGGTTCTGGTTTAAAAACTCGTCCAGTTGCTGGGCGCAGAGAATATCGCGTGGTTTGCAGGTAGCCGGATAGACCAGCGCATGGGCCAGCATTCCGCCCATCAGGCACTGCGGCTTCGTCTGATGCAGATAGTGGGTCAGATGGACATGCGCCATCATCACGTGGTGCTGGATCTGGTAGAGTTCGCGCAGCGTTTTATCGCCACGCAAATAGCCGGTGATCAGGAAGGCTTCCGGCGAATGGTAGAGGTTCTGTTCATTGAAGGTCAGCCAGTACTTCACCTTATCGCCGTAACAGTCGATCATCTTCTGGCCATAGCGGATAAAGGCGTCCATGACCCGGCGGTCGGTAAAACCGTTGTAACGCTCCGCCAGCGACAGCGGCATATCAAAGTGATACAGGCAGATCATCGGTTCAATACCGCGGGCAATGAGTTCATCGATAAACTGATGGTAGAACGCGATCCCCTCTTCATTGAATTCGCCGTCCCCTTCCGGGCACACCCGGCTCCAGGCGATCTGGAAGCGGTAGCAGTTCATGCCCAGATCCTGCATCAGATCGAAATCTTCGCGAAAGCGATGATAGGAGTCGGTCGCGACCTTCCAGTCCGAGGCGAATTCCGCCGGTTGACGAATATCGTACACCGACATCCCCTTGCCCCCCTCGTTCCACGCCCCCTCCGTCTGCATGCTGGAGACGGAATTACCCCATAAAAAATCTGCCGGTAGTGTGTTCTTCATGCTGCGCCTCGGTATATGACTAGTCATTTAACTGTAATGACTAGTCATATACAAAAGATCCGCCACCGAAGCAAAAGTCGGATCGTTTTCTGTGAGCCAGGCAAACAAAAAAGATCGCCGCAAGCGGCGATCTTTATAGGCACGGAAAAAACGGCGTTACTGCGCGTCAAGCTGATGACGACGATATTCCCCCTGTCGCTCCAGCATCCAGCCCGGATATTCGCGCGGCAGGGCGCTGACCGCGTCAAGCTGGCGCAACTCATCATCGCTCAGGCGGATAGCGGTCGCAGCGATGTTATCCTGCAACTGCTCGGCCCGTTTGGCGCCAATAATGACGCTGGTCACCGCCGGCTGATGCAGCAGCCACGCCAGGGCAATCTGCGCCACCGATACCCCTTTTGCTTCAGCTATCACCCGCATGACGTCGATGCAATCAAATGCGCGCGCTTTATCCACGGGCGGAAAGTCGAACGCCAGGCGACGACCACCCGCTTCCGCCTCGCCGTCGCGGCGGTATTTCCCGCTCAGCAGGCCGCCCGCCAGCGGGCTCCAGACCATCAGGCCGAGTCCTTCGCTTTGCAGCATCGGCACCAGCTCACGTTCCAGGTCACGCCCGGCAATCGTGTAGTAGGCCTGCAGAGAAGCAAAGCGCGAGAGTCCAAGGCGTTCCGCGATGCCCAGCGCTTTGGCGATTTGCCAGGCCGCCCAGTTTGAAACACCGATGTAGCGCACATGCCCCTGCTGTACCAGCGTATCCAGGGCCGACAATGTCTCTTCGATCGGCGTCGCCGGATCGAAGCCGTGCAATTGATAGAGATCGATATGATCGAGCTGCAGGCGGCGCAGGCTCTCTTTCACGCTGCCCATGATGTGGTACCGTGAGCTGCCGCGCGAGTTCACGCCGGCGGTGCCGGTTTCGCCAAACACTTTGGTCGCCACCACCACGTTTTCACGCGGGATTTTCAGGTTTTTCAGCGCCTGACCGGTAATCTCTTCAGAGCGCCCTTCCGAGTAGACGTTGGCGGTATCGATAAAGTTGATCCCGGCGTCCAGCGCGCTGCCGACCAGCTGTTCGGCTTCAGCCTGGCGCAGCTGGCCGATTTTGCCCCACATCCCTTCTTCGCCGCCGAAGGTCATGGTGCCCAGGCACAGCTCAGAGACAAACAGACCGGTATTGCCCAGTTTTTGATATCGCATAGCACTCTCCTCAACAGGATGGTTAACGTCAGCGGTATAGTTATACCGCTGTGTCGAGGCGTGCGAATGGGGTGTTTCTGTCAGTTTCTTGCCCAATTCTGCAGAAATCAGGCGCAGAGTTTAAAGAGCCAATAGCCGCTGATGGCCGCCCATAGCAGCATAGGAATGGAGTAAAGATGGAAGCGCCACCAGATCCGCCGATCGCTGGCCATGCGCAGGGCGATGATATTGGCCAGCGATCCTGGCAGCAGACCAAAGCCGCCCACGTTAACCGCCCAGGCAAGCAGTATCGACGGCGGGACATAGTTGAGCAGCAGAATGGTCGAGGGCACATTACTGATCACCTGAGACAGGCCGATGGCGGTCAGCCACAGTCCGCCGCCGGAAAGCGTCCCGACGCCGCTCAGCACATGATGCAGCGCCGGAAGCTGGGTCAGCAGGTGGACGTCGATAAACATCACCATAAACACCAGCAGCAGCGACCAGTCCACATGGACGATCACCGCCCGGGCCAGAATCAGGAAGCCCAGCAGCACCAGCGCCAGCCCCCACAGCGCCTGATTCATCTCCAGCGCGGTCAGGAACACCAGATACAATCCCAGACAGCTCCAGACCAGCTTAGGCTGCCACGATGGCGCCTTATCGCTACTCTGGTAGCTAAGCCGGTTTGCCGGGAAACAGAACCAGCACAGCACCAGCAGGGTCAACATCATTGCCGCCGCCAGGGGTAACATCTCGCCGATAAACCCGACGAAAGAGAGGCCGGACCGTCCCCACAGCAAAATGTTCTGCGGGTTGCCGATCGGCGTCAGCAGCGACCCGGCGTTAACCGCCAGCGCTTCGAAGATAATCAGACGGTTAACCGGGATCGCACACCACTTTTTCAGCGTCAGCGTCAGCGGCACCACAATAAACAGGGCCACATCGTTGGTCAGGAAGGTGGACAGGAGCGCTGCCGCCAGCACCATAAAGATGGCCAGCTGGCGCTCAGTCACGAAGCGGCGGGCCATTTTCCTCCCCAGCACGTCAAAGTAGCCGCTCAGTTCAATGCCCTTGGTCAACAGCATCAGGCCGCTGAGCGTGATGATGGTATGCCAGTCAATGGCCGCCGGCCAGCTTGCCGGGACAAACGGCACGATGGCGCTGAGCACACAGGCGATAATCAGCAGCAGGTGTAAAAAACGGTCGCGCAGCAGCGACTGAACAAAGGGAAGAGTCATGCTTCCTGGGATCCCTGTTTCTGGGTAAATTTCAGGAACATCGCCAGCGTCTCTTCACTCACGTGATGCTCCATTCCCTCCGCATCGCGGCGGGCGATTTCCGGACTGACGCCAATGGCCAGCAGAAAGTTTTCCACAATCTGGTGGCGTTCGCGACTTTCCTGGGCCAGCTTTTCCCCTTCCGGGGTTAAGAAGATCCCGCGCCAGGGGATCTGTTCGATCAGACCCACGCTGGCCAGGCGTTTGAGCATTTTGGCGACCGTGGGCTGCGAAACGCCAAGACGCGCCGCCATATCCACCTGGCGCGCCTCCCCCACTTCGTTGATCAGATCGGAGATCAGCTCCACATAGTCATCGATCAGTTCGCGGCGATGCGCTTCCCGCACCTGACGGAACCCCTCAACGTGCTCTTCAACATTTACTAACTGCGTCACTTTTTTTGTTATTGGCTTACCTGCGCGACGGTTCATTGTGCTTCCTCATTCGTGTGACGCGTCAAGCATCATATAAAAAGATCCACATTGTAATGGATTGCGCCAAGAGCACAAAAAATTAACGTTTTAGCCATAGCTATAAAATATAGCCTGTGCTATATCTGTATGTAATGCAAACAGCCATCATGGATTGACGGCGTGAACAGGCAGGAGGAGAGCAGATGAACGAATTCAAGAGGTGCTTAAACGTGTTTAGCCATTCCCCCTTTAAAGTACGATTAATGCTGATCGGTATGCTGTGCGAGATGATCAACGGTAAACCACAGCAGGACAAACCCCATTCCTAAGGCGGCGTCGCGGTATGCCGCTTCATTTTTCTGTCATCTTCTGCCGGCAAAATGACCGGTTTCCCCCGTTTCCCTGACCTTTTTTCAAGTTTTGTAAGCGCCCTCGCAAAACAATCTGTTATGTCTGGTTGACCTTACCATTTACAAGCCCTATCTTTGCACAGCCCTGCCACATTCGCGGCTCGCAGAGACCCTCTTCACGCACTGTCCAGCAGGTTTTACCCCTTGTCGCCAGGGGATGCGCATGGCCTCTTTTTGATTGTTTACTATGAATGTCACCACCCTGAAAGATACGCTGGTCGCCCGCCGACTGGCACTGAACCCATGGACAGGATTCTACTTTTTACAATCGCTGTTGATTAACCTGGCGCTGGGCTATGAATTTAGCCTGCTCTATACCGTGGCATTTACCTGCGTGTTACATCTTCTGTGGCGCGCTTTTCCGCGCGTCCAGAAAGGGGTAGTCGGCGCCTATTCGCTGCTGGCGGCCCTGTATTACCCCTTTGGCCAGGCTTACGGCGCCCCCAATTTCAACACCTTGCTGGCGCTGCACGCGACCAACGTGGAAGAATCTACGGAAATTCTGACCATCTTCCCGTGGTACAACTATCTGCTGGCGGTCTTCATTTTCGCACTGGGGATCATTGCGGTCCGCCGCAGGATCGTTGAGCCCTCCCGCTGGGGAAAAATGGAGACCCTGGGCCTGCTGTTCAGCGTCGGGATCTTCTTTCTGCAGCCGGTGCAAAACCTCGCCTGGGGCGGCGTGTTCAAGGTGATTGACACCGGTTATCCGGCCTTTCGTTTTGTGAAAGACGTGGTGGTGAATAATAACGAGGTGCTGGACGAGCAGGCGCGAATGGCGCAGCTGGCCGGCATGAAAGACAGCTGGCACGTGCTGGCGGTGAAGCCAAAGTACCATCTCTATGTGGTGGTGATTGGCGAGAGCGCCCGTCGCGACGCCCTCGGCGCCTTCGGCGGCCACTGGGATAACACGCCGTTTGCCAGCTCAGTAAACGGTTATCTGTTTAACAACTATGTCGCCGCCAGCGGCTCGACGCAGAAATCGCTCGGCCTGACGCTTAACCGGGTGGTCGACGGCAAACCGCAGTTTCAGGATAACTTTGTCACCCTCGCCAACCGCGCGGGTTTCCAGACCTGGTGGTTCTCCAACCAGGGGCAGATTGGCGAGTACGACACCGCTATCGCCAGCATCGCCAAACGTGCGGATGAAGTCCAGTTCCTGAAAAACGGCGATTTCGAGGCCAATAAAAATACTCAGGACGAGCAGTTATTAAAGCTGACCGAGCAGGTACTCTCTACGCAGCGCACCCAGCCGCAGCTGATTGTCCTGCATCTGATGGGCTCTCACCCGCAGGCCTGCGATCGGACCAAAGGCAAGTACACGGTTTTCGTCCAGTCGAAAGAGACCTCCTGTTATCTCTACAGCATGACGCAGACCGATTCGCTGCTGGCTAAGCTATACAGTCAGTTGCAAAACTCCGGCGATACCTTTTCACTGACCTACTTTTCCGATCATGGTCTGGCGTTCAAGGAGCGGGGAAAAGAGGTGCAGTATCTGGCGCATGACGATAAGTTCCAGCAGAACTTCCAGGTGCCGTTTATGGTGCTGTCCAGCGATGACAAAGCGCATAAAGTGATTAAAGCGCAGCGCTCAGCGAATGATTTCCTCAGTTTCTTCTCCCAGTGGACCGGGATCAAGGCGGCGGAAATCGTCCCGCGCTATCGTTTTATCTCTGAGCAAAAGGCCGGTCCGGTGTACATCACCAACTTCCAGCTGCAGAAGGTGGACTACGCTCACCTCGGTACCGATGAGTTCACCGTCAATTAATCGTGCAGGCCCGGCCAGTCGCTCAGGCTGGCCGGCAACAGGCAAAAAAAATCCGCCCCGAAAGGCGGATTTTTTATATCACCGGAGTGATTAGAAGCGGTAACCCACGCCAGCAATCCAGGTACCGACGTCAACGTTACGAATACGAGACTGCTCGTAGGAGAAGTCCAGAGCAACGTTTTCGATCGGGTTGAACTGCAGACCAGCACCGTAGGAGAAACCGTAGTCGCTCATATCGGATTTCTGGTTCGGGAAGTTGTTGTTCTGGAATTTACCGTAACCAACACCCACTACACCGTAGATGCTTGCCCAGTCGTTCAGACGGTAAGCCGGACCTGCGGTGATGCCGTAGTACTGACCTTTGTTGTAAGTACCGTTGCTGGTGTTATCCTTTTCGGTGTAGGTGAAGGAACCGATAACGCCCAGCGGGTTGTTATCTTGCTCGTAACGGTATTTCAGGTTGAAACCGCCAGCTTTGTTCGCTTTACCCTGCATGTCGCTCTGCGCGTAACCGCCGGTTACGGTAGAAGTTGCAGCAAATGCAGTGGTACCTACGGATGCAGCCAGAACAACGGCCAGTGCTGAAAGACGTGCAATTTTATTCATAACCACCTCAAATGTGTTTCTAATAAGTCCTAAGCCTTAAATATATCAAAAACTTTTGGGAAACTCTTTGGAGTTTACATTGTCTAACATACTTTTTCATGTAACCAAAAGTTTCCATATTTCTATAACAATATGGAAAACAACAATTTTTGGCGTTAACGTACATCTTAACGCTCATTAAGAAATTCGCAAGCATCCAGATTAATCTTAATCACCTGGCGAATTTCTCAGCAACGTGCGCCATTCTACTGTTTTTGCCTCTGTTTTTTTCAACATTAGCTCAACCGTCAGCAGGTTATTCCAGTACACTGGCACTTTTACGACTTTTGACAAAACCTGACAGGAGAAAGGATGCCCGGTCCATCCCGAAAAGCGGCGGCATGGTTGCCGATTCTGGTGATTTTAATCGCCATGACCTCGATTCAGAGCGGCGCATCGCTCGCCAAATCGCTGTTCCCGTTGGTCGGCGCCCCGGGGGTCACCGCCCTGCGCCTGGCGCTCGGGACGCTGATTTTGGTGGTCGTGTTCAAGCCATGGCGGTTACGTTTCTCCCCGGCGCAGCGCGTGCCGCTGCTACTGTACGGCCTGGCGCTCGGCGCGATGAACTATCTCTTTTATTTATCCCTGCAGCGTATTCCGCTCGGCGTGGCGGTAGCCCTGGAGTTTACCGGCCCGCTGGCGGTGGCGCTGTTTGGTTCGCGCCGACCGCTGGATTTTGTCTGGGTGGCGCTGGCGATCCTCGGACTGTGGTATCTCCTGCCGCTGGGGCAGAACGTGGCGCAGGTCGATTTAACCGGCGCGCTCTTTGCCCTGGGCGCCGGCGCCTGCTGGGCGGTCTATATTCTGACCGGGCAGCGCGCCGGTGAAGAGCATGGGCCAGCCACGGTGGCGATGGGGTCGCTCATCGCCTCGCTGGTGTTTGTTCCGTTAGGCATGGCGCAGGCTACGGATACGCTGTGGCAATGGTCGCTGCTGCCGATGGGGCTGGGGATTGCTATTCTCTCAACCGCGCTGCCCTACTCTCTCGAAATGATGGCCTTGACGCGCCTGCCGACGCGCACCTTCGGCACGCTGATGAGCCTTGAACCAGCATTAGCCGCCCTTTCCGGTATGGTCTTCCTCGGCGAAACGTTGAAGCTCTCCCAGACCCTGGCGCTGGGCGCGATCATTATCGCCTCGATGGGCGCCACGCTGACCATGCAGCGACAAAGTAAAATCGAGCAAGTCGATATCAATTAACATTCTGTTACGCCGCCGGCCCGTGAGAAATCCGGGCCGTTCAGCTAAATATAACCCTATGATATTTAGCGACTTTCAAAATAACCAACCACTTTGCGCTATCGAAGTGATATGGCCTGCCGATGCCTCACTCTTTGAAACCCTTGCTATACTTAGTCCCGAAGTTACCTGGGACAACGCTCCACATCATTCAGATTTGAAGTGTGACGAGCATCAATATCAAGAGGATATGAAACGATGAGTACCGCAAAACTGGTTAAATCAAAAGCATCTAATCTGGTCTATACCCGCAACGATGTCGCTGACAGCGAAAAGAAAGCGACCATTGAGCTGTTGAATCGCCAGGTGATCCAGTTCATTGACCTGTCACTTATCACCAAGCAGGCACACTGGAATATGCGCGGTGCGAACTTTATCGCCGTGCACGAAATGCTGGATGGCTTCCGTACCGCGCTAACCGAGCACCTGGACACCATGGCGGAGCGCGCCGTGCAGCTGGGCGGCGTCGCACTGGGCACCACTCAGGTCATTAACAGCAAAACGCCGCTGCAGAGCTACCCGCTCGATATCCATCACGTTCAGGATCACCTGAAAGCGCTGGCTGACCGCTATGCCGTCGTCGCTAACGATGTGCGCAAGGCGATCGATGAAGCCAAAGACGAGGATACTGCGGATATTTTCACCGCGGCCTCCCGCGATCTGGATAAATTCCTGTGGTTCATTGAAGCGAATATCGAGTAAGGCTTTGCCGCCGGCCGCAGCGCGGTCGGCGGCGCCTTTACTTTTCTCGCCCACCTTTCTGTTTTCCGTTCTATCCGTTTCCCCTTCTATGCTTTTCGTCCCCCTGCTGGCCATGCACTGTTTTAGGGCGCCAAATTGATGAAAATGCGCGCAAAAGTAAAACAATTGTAATAATCACCTCACACAATCGTTACGTTGAGATTGTTTTCCCATCAGGGTTTGCGCTAAAAATGTGCTCGTTATTCAGCAACTCTATAACGCACCAAAGTGACGCCCCATCCTGGTGCAGTAAGTGCCTGTCATGATCGAAATTGTGCAACCGCTCGCGCTTCGTTTGTTGAAAAACAACAGCTTGTAAAAGTGGCACGATTTTTTCATTAGGCTAGTCGTTCTCGCAGGGGATCGTCCCGTGGATATAAAAGGAAATGCTATGAAGTCTGTATTTAAAGTTTCACTGGCTGCACTGACCCTGGCTTTTGCGGTTTCTTCCCATGCCGCCAATAAGACCCTGGTTGTCGCCACCGATACGGCGTTCGTCCCGTTCGAATTTAAGCAAGGCGATAAATATGTCGGGTTTGACGTTGACCTGTGGGCGGCTATCGCCAAAGAGCTGAAGCTCGACTACACCCTGAAGCCAATGGACTTCAGCGGCATTATCCCGGCGCTGCAAACTAAAAATATCGATCTGGCGCTGGCCGGGATCACCATCACCGACGAACGTAAAAAAGCGATCGACTTCTCCGACGGCTACTACAAAAGCGGCCTGCTGGTGATGGTCAACGCCAATAATAACGACATCAAAGATGTGAAAGATCTGAACGGTAAAGTGGTCGCGGTGAAGAGCGGTACCGGCTCCGTTGATTACGCGAAAGCCAATATCAAAACCAAAGATCTGCGTCAGTTCCCGAACATCGATAACGCCTATATGGAACTGGGTACCGGCCGCGCTGATGCCGTGCTGCACGATACGCCAAATATTCTGTACTTCATCAAAACCGCAGGCAACGGCAAGTTCAAAGCGGTAGGCGAATCACTGGAAGCGCAAAACTACGGTATCGCTTTCCCGAAAGGCAGCGACGAGCTGCGTGAGAAAGTGAACGGTGCGCTGAAAACGCTGCGCGAGAATGGTACCTACAACGAAATTTATAAAAAATGGTTCGGCACTGAACCAAAATAATAAGAACACACTTCGCCAGACGCAGCTCCGGCGACATCACAACGGTCTTCCGGCACAGACTCGGCGGGAGACCGTATTTTGGCGGAGGATTTCCTCTGCTCTCGACACGGTAACAGGAACGTATTATGCAGTTTGACTGGAGTGCCATCTGGCCTGCCATTCCGATTTTGCTGGAAGGCGCCAAAATGACGCTGTGGATTTCCGTCCTCGGCCTGGCCGGCGGCCTGATAATCGGTCTGGTGGCCGGTTTCGCCCGCTGCTTCGGCGGCTGGATCGCCAACCACATCGCACTGGTGTTTATTGAAATCATTCGCGGCACCCCGATTGTGGTGCAGGTCATGTTCATCTACTTTGCGCTGCCGATGGCCTTTAGCGACCTGCGCATCGACCCCTTCTCCGCAGCGGTAGTGACCATCATGATTAACTCGGGCGCCTATATCGCGGAAATTACCCGCGGCGCGGTGCTGTCCATTCATAAAGGCTTCCGCGAAGCGGGCCTGGCGCTGGGCCTGTCGCGTCGCGAAACCATTCGCCACGTGATCCTGCCGCTTGCGCTACGCCGCATGCTGCCGCCGCTGGGCAACCAGTGGATTATCAGCATCAAGGATACCTCGCTGTTCATCGTCATCGGCGTCGCCGAACTGACCCGTCAGGGACAGGAGATCATCGCGGGCAACTTCCGCGCCCTGGAAATCTGGAGCGCCGTTGCTGTTATCTACCTGATTATCACCCTGGTCCTGAGCTTTATTCTGCGTCGTCTTGAAAGAAGGATGAAAATCCTGTGATTGAATTTAAAAACGTCTCCAAGCACTTTGGCCCGACCCAGGTGCTGCACGATATCTCCCTGAAAATTAATCAGGGTGAAGTGGTGGTCATTATCGGCCCGTCCGGCTCCGGTAAATCAACGATGCTGCGCTGCATCAATAAACTGGAAGAGATCACCAGCGGCGATCTGATTGTCGATGGCCTGAAGGTCAACGACCCGAAGGTGGACGAACGTCTGATTCGTCAGGAAGCCGGGATGGTATTTCAGCAGTTTTATCTGTTCCCGCACCTCACGGCGCTGGAGAACGTCATGTTTGGTCCGCTGCGGGTGCGCGGCGCCAGCAAGCAGGCGGCAGAGAAGCAGGCGAAAGATCTGCTGGCGAAAGTCGGCCTGGCCGAGCGCGCGCATCACTATCCGTCTGAACTCTCCGGCGGCCAGCAGCAGCGTGTGGCCATTGCCCGCGCGCTGGCGGTGAAGCCAAAGATGATGCTGTTTGATGAACCGACCTCCGCGCTCGACCCGGAACTGCGCCATGAAGTGCTCAAGGTGATGCAGGATCTGGCTGAAGAGGGGATGACGATGGTGATCGTAACCCACGAAATCGGCTTTGCCGAAAAAGTGGCTTCGCGATTGATCTTTATCGACAAAGGACGCATTGCTGAAGACGGCAACCCGCAGGAGCTGGTGAAGAACCCGCCAAGCCCGCGCCTGCGCGAATTCCTGCAGCACGTCGCCTGACCCGCAACGGCTCTCTTCCTCCGCGGAGAGAGCCGCTTTTCCAGATTCCTCTTCCCTCCCCTTCCGCCATCGGCTTCTATACTTACCCGTTTACGTTGCAACGGAGGTGCCCATGCCGTGGATCCTGCTTTTGCTCGCTGCACTGTTTACTGCCCCGCTTTCCGCCGCCGCCCTGCCCGGCGTGCCGACAGCTAACGCCGATAAAACCAGCGCCAGCGAACCCGATGCGGAACAGAAAAGAGCGGCCTACGCCGCGCTGGCTGACGTGCTGGCTAACGACAGCGCCCGTCAGGAGCTCATTGACCAGCTGCGTAAAGCAGCCGCCACGCCGCCGCCAGACAGCACCCCGACGCTGACGCCGCCGGCGGTGAAAGAAGAGACCACGGTGCTGGAGAACGTCACGCAGATCAGCCGGGAATACGGCGAGCAGCTCTCGTCTCGCTTCTCTCAACTGTGGCGCAATATCACCGGCTCACCGCATAAACCTTTTAATTCGCAAACCTTCACCAGCGCGGCCTGGCATTTTTTACTGCTGGCCGGCCTGGTCTTTGCCTTCTGGTGGCTGGTGCGTCTTGCGGCGCTGCCGCTGTATCGCAAAATGGGTGAATGGGGGCGGCATAAAAACCGCGATCGCGGAAACTGGCTCCAGCTGCCCCTGACCATCGCCGGGGCGTTTGTTATCGACCTGCTGCTGCTGGCGCTGACCCTGTTTGTCGGCCAGTTGTTAAGCGATCGCCTGAATGGTAATAACCCCACCATCGCCTTCCAGCAGAGTCTTTTCCTCAACGCCTTCGCGTTGATCGAGTTTTTTAAAGCCATTCTGCGGCTCATTTTCTGCCCGCGCATCCCGGCGCTCCGGCCTTTTAACCTCAGCGACGAAGCCGCGTCATACTGGAGCCTGCGCCTGAGCGCGCTCAGCAGCCTGATTGGCTATGGCCTGATCGTCGCGGTGCCGATTATCTCCAATCAGGTGAATGTTCAGGTTGGCGCGCTGGCTAACGTCGTCATCATGCTGTGCATTACGCTGTGGGCGCTGTACCTGATTTTTCATAACAAGACCTTGATTACGCAGGGGCTAATCCATCTGGCCGACCGTTCGCTCTCCTTCTTTAGCCTGTTTATCCGCGCCTTCGCGCTGGTCTGGCACTGGCTGGCCTGCGCCTACTTTGTGGTGCTCTTTTTCTTCTCCCTGTTCGACCCGGGCAATAGCCTGAAATTCATGATGGGCGCCACCCTGCGCAGCCTGGCCATTATCGGCGGCGCGGCGCTGGTGTCCGGCATCCTGTCGCGCTGGATAGCCAAAACCATCACCCTGTCACCCGCCACCCAGCGCAATTATCCTGAGCTGCAAAAGCGGCTGAATGGCTGGATCTCCGCCTCGCTGAAGGCCGCGCGCATTCTCACCGTCTGCGTCGCCGTCATGCTGCTGCTGAGCGCCTGGGGCCTGTTTGACTTCCGCGAATGGCTGCATAACGATGCCGGGCAAAAAACGGTGGATGTGCTGATCCGCATCGCCCTCATCCTCTTCTTCTCTGCCATCGGCTGGACGGTGCTGGCCAGCCTGATCGAAAACCGGCTGGCCTCGGATATCCATGGTCGCCCGCTGCCCAGCGCGCGGGCCCGGACGCTGCTGACCCTGTTTCGCAACGCGCTGGCGGTGGTGATCAGCACCATCACGGTGATGATCCTGCTTTCGGAGATTGGGGTTAACATTGCGCCGCTGCTGGCGGGCGCCGGGGCGTTAGGGCTGGCGATTTCGTTTGGCGCGCAAACGCTGGTTAAAGATATTATCACCGGCATATTTATCCAGTTTGAGAACGGGATGAATACCGGCGACCTGGTCACCATCGGCCCTTTGACCGGCACCGTGGAACGAATGTCGATTCGCTCCGTGGGGGTACGGCAGGATACCGGCGCCTATCACATTATTCCCTGGTCCTCGATCACCACTTTTGCCAACTTCGTGCGCGGCATTGGCTCGGTAGTCGCCAACTATGATGTCGACCGTCATGAGGATCTGGATAAAGCCAGCCAGGCTCTGAAGGCGGCGGTGGACGATCTGCTGGCCCAGGAGGAGATCCGCGGCCTGATCATTGGCGAACCGTCATTCGCCGGGCTGGTGGGGCTGAGCAATACCGCCTTTACGCTACGCGTCAGCTTCACCACCCTGCCGCTGAAGCAGTGGACGGTGCGCTTTGCCCTCGACACTCAGGTGAAAAAGCACTTCGATCGCGCCGGGGTTCGCGCCCCGGTACAGACCTGGCAACAGCTGCCGATGCCGGGCTCAGACAGCCCGGCCGCCGAGTAGTTAGAACGGACGGCGGCGTTTGGCGTCGTCCATAAAGCTCCAGGCGATAAAGCGGCTCTGCTTTTGACCCTGGGCCATCTCTTTTTTCACCACTTTCACGGCCCCAACCTCGGTCAGCAGGCGGTAGAGCGGCGGCAGATTGTCGCCGCGCGACACCAGCGAGGTAAACCATTTAACCTGGCGGGCGAAGGCCTGACTTTCGCGGATCATCTGCGAGATAAAGGCCACTTCGCCTCCTTCGCACCACAGCTCCTGCTGCTGACCGCCAAAGTTAAGCGCGCTGTCGGCGCCGAGTCCGAGATTGCGGCGCTTGCGCTCACCGCCCGCCCGGGCGCTCTCTGCGGAGTCATGGAACGGCGGATTACACAGCGTGGCGTCATAGGTCTCGTTTTTGTGGATGACGCCGTGGAAGATGGCCTGGCTCTCTTTTTGCCGACGCAGACGGATCTGCCGGGTCAATCCGGGGTTGCCATTGACAATCGCCTGCGCGCTGGCGAAGGCTTCCGGGCTGATTTCGCTGCCGGTAAAGCGCCAGCCGTACTCGTGAACGCCGATCAGGGGATAGATGAGGTTGGCGCCGGTACCAATATCAAGGATCGTGGCTTGCTTCGGCACCTCGCCCCTATCCTGCGCCAGCAGATCCGCCAGATGATGAATATAATCGGCACGCCCGGGCACCGGCGGACAGAGAAAACCGTCAGGAATGTCCCAGTGTTTGACCGCGTAGAAATGCGCCAGCAGCGCTTTATTCAACGCCTTTACTGCCTGCGGATTGGCAAAATCAATGGTCTGCTCACCCAGCGGATTGAGCGTAATGTATCCCTGCAGGTCAGGATGCGCCTGGCAGAGCGCAGGCAGGTCGTAGCGTTGATGGTGGCGGTTACGCGGGTGTAACCCCGGTTTCTGGGCTTTCATGACAATCTCCTTTGAACAGCCGCGTAAGATACCCGTTGACGGCGGCGCGGTAAATAAGGGAGTCTGGATATCTCCTTTATCCGTGACAGGTGCAGCATGTACTTTTATCAACCTTCGCAGGGCCACGGCCTGCCGCACGACCCGCTGAACGCGATAATCGGGCCTCGCCCGATAGGCTGGATCGCCTCGCAGGACGCCGAGGGCCAGCGAAATCTGGCGCCATACAGCTTTTTTAACTGCTTTAACTATCGCCCGCCGATCATTGGTTTCGCCAGCAGCGGCTGGAAAGACAGCGTGCGAAATATCGTCGAAACAAAGGAGTTCGTCTGGAACCTGGCGACGCGACCGCTGGCCGTGGCGATGAATGAAACGTCTGCCTCGATCCCGCACCATGAGGACGAGTTCGTGCGCGCCGGTCTCACCGCCGCCGCCAGCCGCCTGGTCAGCGCCCCCCGAGTCGCGGAGAGTCCGGTGAACTTTGAGTGCCGTCTGTCACAATGTATTCAACTCACCACCGCCGACGGTAACCCTGTTGATACGTGGCTGGTGCTCGGCGAAGTGGTCGCCGTGCATATTGATGAATCACTGCTGGACAACGGCATCTATCAAACCGCCCGCGCCCAGCCGATCCTGCGCGCCGGAGGTCCGAGCGCCTATTACAGTATTGATGATAGTCTGCGTTTTGACATGATCCGCCCTGACGCCCGCTAAATAATCTACCGGCCAGAGTACCGCTGCCCTGCGCCGGTAGCCTACTAAACGCCTTGTTTTGCATTAAAAATTCCCTATCGCACGGTCGGGAAAGACCTACACTTAAGCTATGTCCCATGCTGTTTATGAGGATATGCTGATGAAAATCACCTCGCTGCTATTCGCCGCTGCGCTCACCGCTCATGCCACCGCGGCCTCTCCCCTGCCACCGACACCCGTACTGCCCTATGCCGGGCCGCTCCGCCCTGTCGGCACCGTCTCCGCCTCCGGTGCCAGCACCCTTGATGATCTGGTGGCCGCCCTCGCGGATAAGGCCCACCGCCAGGGGGCGATAGCCTGGCGGGTCAATGCCGCCAGCAGCGGTAACCGACTGCACGGTTCAGCTATAATTTATCAATAACCTTTCACAGGAGGCAGACGATGGCATCAGGTTGGGCAGGCGATGGGGCCGTTCAGGATCAGATCGACAGCACCATTGACGATGCGGTGGCTCGCGCGCGCCGCGAGCTTCCGCGCGGCGAAAGCAACAAATTTTGTGATGAATGTGGGGAGCCGATTCCGGAGGCCCGTCGACAGGCCATCCCAGGGGTCAGATATTGCGTGAAGTGCCAGCAGGAGAAAGATTTACATAACAATACATTTTCAGGATATAATCGCCGCGGATCCAAGGATAGCCAGCTACGCTGACTTTCCTTTACCGTTCATGACAGCCTTTCGCATTATCTTTTCGCGCACATTTTTTGGCGGAAAAAGTCGCAATATGTGCCCTTAAACGCGTCGGTCTTCCTCGCTACGCTTCGTGACGAAAAGAATGAGAAATAATTTATTAATAATCAGTAAATTATTAATCATTCAAAAAATTCGATGAAGACTGTGAATTTCCTTCGATTTTATCTCCCGCAAAAAAGCGTGATACTTATCACATCGACGGAACATCGTCCCCTGAACAGAACAACCTGCGAGAGATTAACTATGAAAAACATCAAATATGCTGCCGCTGCCATCGCTCTGACCGCCCTTTCCTTCGGCGCCTTTGCCGCCGAACCGGTCACCCCCGCTCAGGCAGAAAGCATGAATAAAATCGGTGTGGTGTCTGCGCAAGGCGCAACCACTTTAGATGGTCTGGAAGCAAAACTGGCTGCTAAAGCCGAAGCCGCTGGCGCGACCGGCTACAGCATTACTTCCGCTAACACCAACAACAAACTGAGCGGTACTGCGGTTATCTATAAATAATCGCTGTTCCCTCTGTAAGCCACTGAATTAACCCTGAAAAGACCTTTAATACCCTTGCCTTGCCCGTCCGAGCCACCGGACGGGCTTTTTTTTATCCTGCAGATCCGATCACCAGCAGTCGTTGACGCGGCTGAGGCCCTGCTCCAGGGTGGTGACTTCCCCGCTGGCCAGCAGACAACAGGCAAGCTGAATTTTCAACGAGTGGGGCACCGGTTCGACGCCGGCGACGCAGCGCTCGATCCAGCGCGCCGTGACCTCGGGATCTTTCGAGGCCGGCAGGACCACCGCCTCCGCTGCCGTCTCAGTCTGGCGTTCGTACAGCACCCGCACGCCCTGCTCATCGATCAGGCTGATCTGCGGGCAGCGCTGCGGGTTGGCATACACTTCGCCCTCGGTACCGTGCATCAACAGCGCGCGGCCACCGGTCTCACGAAAGAAGTTCGCCACCCGCGGAACATATTCCGGATGCGACACGCTGGAGAGACGCAATGCCTCCGCTTCGCCAAACGGTGTAGCCAGCTTGGCCAGGGTATGGGCGCTGTTGCGCACGCCCATCCGCCAGCGCATCGCCAGCTGTTTCTCCAGCGGCGGACAGAAAGCCCCCACCGGGATATACACCGGTTCATGGCCCTCCAGCTGCGCCTGAGCCTGTCCGGCGTGCCGGGTGGCCGGAATATCCAGCAGGGTAAAAATGGTCTCGGTCAGCACCCGGGTGGGATCGTGACTGACGCCGTGAACCACCACCGGAAACCCCAGCTTGTGCAGAAGCATCGCCAGCAGCGGCGTCAGGTTCGCCTGCTTGCGCGCGCCGTTGTAGCTGGGGATGACAATCGGCATCGGCTTGCCGGCCGGCGGGGTCAGGCGCAGCGTATGCTGCTGCATCGCCGCGTAAAACCCTTTCATCTCCGCTTCGCCTTCGCCTTTGATGCGCAGGGCGATTAATATTCCCCCCAGCTCCAGCTCCGGCACCTCGCCGTCCAGCATCCGCGCATAGAGCGCACGGGCGGTCTCTTCATCGAGGTCGCGGGCATGATTCTTACCGCGACCCACCTCTTTTATAATTTTGCTGTACTCCATGGCTCCCCCTGGTGCATCACGCGCCGGCGTCAGCGACGTTTGCGGCCTGACTGTTTTGCTGTCTGTTTTGCTTTCCGTTTTACTATAACCTCCGGGACGCCCGGCTGCTCTATGGGAAAAACAGGTAACGCGTTCAGTAGACGCGCGCCATAGTTTTTGGTCAACAGACGCTTATCGTAAATCACCACCTCTCCCCAGCAGTGATGGCTGCGGATCAGACGCCCCACCTGCTGAATAAGATTAAAGGAGGCGCTGGGCAAACTCTGTACCTCGAAAGGGTAACGATTAAGGCTTTTCAGCCATTCGCCTTCGGTGATCACCACCGGGCTGTCGATGGGCGGAAAGGCGATTTTATGGATATGTACCTGGCTTAGTAGATCGCCCTTTAAATCCAGCCCTTCGGCAAAGGACTGCAGACCCACCAGCACGCTGCGCTCGCCGCTTTCCACCCGTTTGCGATGCAGCTCCACCAGCCGATAGCGCGGCTGGTCGCCCTGCACCAGCAGCATCAGGCGCAGATCGGTCACATGCTCCAGGAAGCGGTTCATCGCCCGCCCGCTGGCAAACAGCACCAGCATCCCGAGATGTTTCTTGCTCTCTACCTGCTGGCGAAAATAGGCCGCCATCTCGGCAATGTGCTGCTCTTCGTTATCCATCAGCGGTTCATAGCGCATTTGAGGAATAATAATTTTCCCCTGCTCCACGTGGTTGAACGGCGAATCCAGCGCCACGAAGCGGTCACCCGCTTTCTCCTTCAGACCACTCATCTCCTGCAGGCGCGAGAAGCTGTTTAGCGAGCGCAGCGTCGCTGACGTCACGACGATATGCGGTACGCTGCGCCACAGCAGCCGTTCCAGCTGATCGCTGACGCGGATGCCGACACAGTGGAACCAGACATGGATCTGGCCGTCGCGCACCACTCGCGTCGCCCATTTGGTTACCGGCGCGCCTGAGGATTGCGCCAGCGACGCCAGGCGCCATAGCTTGCTTTGGCTTTCAAACATGCCGAGCGCGCGGTTCATCTGCAGCAGCACCCGATGCAGGCGCACCACGTCATGGCTGCCGGTCTTTTCGCTGAGATCGTTAAGAAACAGCTCCGCCAGCCCGCGCAGCATCTCGGTGAGCTTCGCCAACCGCTGGCAGATCTCCATCACCTCCTGCGGCAGTTCGCCCATCGGGAAGCGATGCTCCGCTTCCTGACCGGCGGGCATGTAGAGATTGAGAATATTATTCAACGACGCAATCAGCTCGAACAGCTCTTCGCAATGGCCGGTGAGCCGCTCCGGATTGGCCAGCGGCGGTGTGGTTTTCGGACGAAACTGCTCCATGCAGGTGGCGACCAGCTTGCAGAACAGATCCAGCTGCAGGCGAAACCAGGGGGCGGTGATCTCAGCGCTCATCTCCAGCGCGTCGCGGGCGACGTCCGGCAGATGATGGCCTTCATCGAGGACCAACAGCAGGTTTTTCGGCTCCGGCAGCACTGCCTCGCTCTCCATCGCCGCCATCACCAGCGCATGGTTGGCCACCACCACTTCCGCCTCCTGAATTTCCCGCCGTGCCACGAAGAACGGGCACTCGCGATAGTAGTGGCAGTTGCGGTTCAGGCAGCTGGCCTTATCGGTGCTCAGCCGGCTCCACAGCGCGTCATCGATGGCTTTATCGGTATGATCGCGCAGGCCGTCCCAGCGGTAGCTGTCGAGGTCCTGCTTCAGGGTCGCACACAGCTTCTGCTCGGCCTGGTTGTTCGGGGTGAGATCGTCATCGAGGAAGGCCAGCAGATCCTGCTGCGACGGCTCGGTGCTGGCCAGCGCCGTCAGGTTACGCGGACAGACGTAGCGCCCACGACCGAAGGCGGCGGTAAAGCGCAGGTCGGGAATAATTTTACGCAGCAGCGGCAGGTCTTTACTGTAGATTTGATCCTGCAGGGCGACGTTGGCGGTGCTGACCACCAGCGTTTTTTGTTCCTCCCGGGCGATGGCGATGCCCGGGATCAGGTATGACAGCGTTTTACCGACGCCGGTCGGCGCTTCGATAGCCAGATGCCTGCCCTCTTCCCCGGCGAGGGTTTTCGCCACATCGGCGATCATCTGCCGCTGCGGGGGGCGGGGAATAAAGTCCGGGATCTGTTCCTGAAGCGCCTTATACCAGGCGGCGATTTGCGCTTTCAGCGCAGCGGTCAAAGCCATGAGAAAACCTGAATACTGTATAAACAGCCACTATTGTGCCATTTTTGCCCGCCTGGAGGTATTGCTTTCTGCTGAGTGTGGAAGCGTGCTCGACAAATAGTGTAATGGAAAGAAAAAGGCCCGCCGCCGCGTAGCGGACAGACGGGCCTGAGCCGGGCCGCGTTATCGCGGCCGGGGCATCAGCGTGTTATTCGCCAGCCGGTTTACGCGGACGACGGCGGCGCGGCGGTTTGCCGTCCTGCGTACGCGCTTTCGGCGCCTCGCCGTCCTGACGGCGCGGGGCGCTGTTCTGGCTGCGCGGCTGTCCGCTGCGTCCCTGACCCTGGCCACCGCGTCCCTGACCTTGCCCACGACCGCCGCCGCGCTGCTGGCGACCGTTCTGGATAGGTTCGGCTTTAATGGACGGATCCGGCTCATAGCCGGCAATCGCGATGCGCGGGATCTCTTTTTTCAGCAGGCGCTCGATATCGCGCAGCAGCTTATGCTCATCCACACACACCAGCGACAAGGCTTCACCGGTGGCCGCCGCGCGACCGGTACGGCCGATACGGTGGACGTAATCTTCCGGTACGTTCGGCAGCTCGTAGTTCACCACGTGCGGCAGCTCTTCGATATCCAGACCACGGGCGGCGATATCGGTCGCAACCAGCACGCGAATGCCGCCGGATTTAAAGTCGGCCAGCGCGCGGGTACGCGCTCCCTGGCTCTTGTTGCCATGGATCGCCGCGCTGCGGATGCCGTCTTTATTAAGCTGCTCCGCGAGGTGGTTGGCGCCATGCTTGGTGCGGGTAAACACCAGCACCTGCTGCCAGTTGCCTTCGCCGATCAGCTGCGACAACAGTTCGCGCTTGCGGTTCTTATCAACGAAATGGACGTGCTGGGTGATCTGCTCGGACGCGGTGTTGCGACGCGCCACTTCCACTT
>NZ_PJDK01000063.1:0-31929 GCF_002837615.1 Klebsiella sp. X1-16S-Nf21 | reverse complement strand
TGTCGCCGCCTTTGGCTGGCCGGTAAAAAAATGCGATAATATAAGACGTTGCTCACTGATACGGGTATGAAATGACTCATTTGCCTAAATTTTCTCCGGCGCTGTTGCATCCGCGCTATTGGCTGCTGTGGCTGGGTATCGGCCTGCTGTGGCTGGTTGTCCAACTGCCCTATCCGCTGATTTACCGCCTGGGAAATGCCATCGGCCGGCTGGCCATGCGCTTTATGAAGCGTCGGGCGAAGATCGCCTATCGCAACCTTGAGCTCTGCTTCCCCGACAAAAGCGAGCAGGAACGTCACCGAATGGTGGTGATGAATTTTGAATCGGTGGGTATGGGACTGATGGAGACGGGGATGGCCTGGTTCTGGCCGGTTCGTCGTATCGCCCGCTGGACCGACACCATCGGCTTTGAGCATATCCGCGATGTGCAGGCGCAGCAGCGCGGCATTCTGCTAATCGGTATTCACTTCCTGACTCTCGAGATGGGCGCGCGGATGTTCGGCATGAACGAGCCGGGGATTGGCGTCTATCGCCCCAACGACAACCCGGTGATCGACTGGCTGCAGACCTGGGGTCGGCTACGATCCAATAAGGACATGATTGACCGTAAGGATCTGAAAGGGATGATCCGGGCGCTGAAAAAAGGCGACGTGGTCTGGTATGCGCCGGATCACGATTACGGTCCGACCGCCAGCGTCTTCGCCCCACTGTTCGCTGTCGACCAGGCGGCGACCACCTCCGGCACCTGGATGCTGGCGAAAATGTCCAAAGCCTGTATCGTCCCCTTCGTCCCGCGTCGCAAACCGGATGGTAAAGGTTATGAACTGATTATCCTGCCGCCAGAGTGTTCCCCGCCGCTGGACGACGCGGAAACCACGGCCGCCTGGATGAACAAGATTGTTGAGCAGTGCATCATGATGGCCCCGGAACAATATATGTGGCTCCACCGCCGCTTCAAAACCCGCCCCGAGGGCATGCCCTCCCGCTACTGATCCCTTTTCCCGGCCGCGCATGTGGCCGGGAATGCGCTTCTCGCTCATGCTTTAGGCTCTGCTTTAGCTTTAAAAGCTCTCCTCCATTGCGGCATTTATTTCCCAGGCGCATAATTAGCAGGCTCATATTTTCTCTTAATTTGACCTGCCGCGCAGGCCAGTGGAACCCTATGTCCTCTGCTGATACCCCTATTAACTGGAAACAAAATCTGACCGTGACCTGGCTCGGCTGCTTTTTAACGGGAGCCGCCTTCAGTCTGGTTATGCCCTTTCTGCCACTCTATGTCGAACAGCTCGGGGTCACCGGGCATAGCGCGCTGAACATGTGGTCCGGGCTGGTCTTTAGTATCACCTTCCTCTTCTCCGCCATTGCCTCACCGTTCTGGGGCGGTCTTGCTGACCGCAAAGGACGAAAAATTATGCTGCTGCGTTCCGCCCTCGGAATGTCCGTAGTGATGATGCTGATGGGGATGGCACAGAATATCTGGCAGTTTCTGCTGCTACGCGCACTGCTCGGCCTGCTGGGCGGCTTTATTCCCAACGCCAACGCCCTGATTGCCACCCAGATCCCGCGCCACAAAAGCGGCTGGGCGCTGGGCACGCTGTCAACCGGCGCGGTGAGCGGCGCCCTGCTCGGCCCGCTGGCGGGTGGCTTCCTGGCCGACCACTGGGGCCTGCGCACCGTCTTCTTTATGACCGCGGCGGTGCTGTTTATCTGCTTCCTGTTTACCCTGTTTTTAATCCGTGAAAATTTTGTGCCGATCGCCAAAAAAGAGATGCTCAGCGCCAGAGAGGTTTTCTCCTCGCTACAGAATCCCAAGCTGGTGCTCAGCCTGTTTGTGACCTCGCTGATCATCCAGGTGGCCACCGGCTCCATTGCGCCGATTCTGACGCTTTACGTGCGCGATCTCGCGGGCAACGTCAGTAACATCGCCTTTATTAGCGGGATGATCGCCTCGGTGCCGGGAATAGCCGCGCTGATGAGCGCCCCGCGGCTGGGCAGGCTCGGGGATCGTATCGGGCCGGAAAAGATCCTCATCGTCGCGCTAATTATCTCTGTGCTATTGCTGATCCCGATGTCGTTCGTTCAGACCCCACTGCAGCTGGGTATCCTGCGTTTCCTGCTCGGCGCGGCAGACGGGGCACTGCTGCCGGCAGTGCAAACCCTGCTGGTGTATAATTCCACCAGCCAGATCTCCGGGCGTATCTTTAGCTATAACCAGTCGTTCCGCGATATTGGCAACGTCACCGGCCCCCTGATAGGCGCCTCGGTGTCCGCCAACTACGGTTTCCGCGCGGTATTCCTGGTCACCGCGGGCGTGGTGCTCTTTAACGCCATTTATTCTACCCTCAGCCTGCGCCGACCTGCCGCGGAAGCCTCGCAGCCTGACCGCCATTCAGTAAATTAATGTCCAGAGGGGCCCAGCCCCTTGACGCTTTGGCTACCGCCTTCTATAGATTGAATCGTGTTCAATTCATATTCTTCTCAGGAGATTCGCTATGCCAAAGGATTCGATGTTCTATGCCACGCTCGAAGAAGCTATTGATGCAGCACGCGAAGAATTTCTCGCCAATAATCCTGACAGCGATGAAGAGAGCGCTAACGTTGAGCAGCTTAATATTCAAAAGTATGTGCTGCAGGATGGCGATATCGCCTGGCAGGCCGAATTTTTTGCTGACGAAGACGAACAAGGCGAATGTTTACCGATGCTCAGCGGCGAAGCTGCGCAGAGCGTTTTCGACGGGGATTATGATGAGATAGAGCTGCGCCAGGAGTGGCTGGAGGAAAATACCCTCCATGAGTGGGATGAAGGCGAATTCCAGCTCGAGCCCTCGCTGGACACCGAAGAGGGACAGACGGCGGCCGACGAGTGGGACGAGCGCTAATCAGTTATAGGGCCCGTGGCTGGCATCCAGGGGCAGCAGCAGCGTATCGAACACCAGCGAGAACGGCAGGTCCAGAACGGTGAGATAGCGCCATGTCGAGTCGCGAACGTCCCACTGCACGCCCGGGTAATATTGATTGCCATGCCCCTGCCCGGGCACCGTCCGGCTGATAATGCTGCCGCAGCCGCTCAGCAGCAGCGCCATGGCAATGATCGATAATATTCGCATCCACAACCTCGTGTTTCAGATAAAAAAATACCGGCATCGCTGCCGGTATTTTCCTTTACGTACGGCTTATTTCGTTTTCAGCGCCAGCGGGTTAAGCGCTAACTGCTGATAGGCGTTGACCCACGATGAATATTTCTCCGGCGCGGCCCAGACGCGATAGTGCAGACGCGACATGGTCACCGGGTCGCTCAACAGCACCAGTCGACGATCGCGGTTCAGCTTATCCGGCGTTTCGTTCAGCGCCTGCTCAACGTGGCGCTCGCGAGCGATCTCAAGGATATGACCATGACGGTGGCGCGCGGTGGCCATCGCCGTGGCGAGGGCGTTAAACGACGGATTGAATACCGCGTGCATAAAGCCATCGTCCAGTGAACGCTGACGGTTCAGCGTCAGGTACGCGTCGGTATCCTTGAGCACCTGCGGCGGCGAATACTCTTCCGGGATCAGGAACAGCTTCCAGCGCTTGGTGCGCAGGCCCACGGTCGCCCGGCTGGAGATCGCCGACACGAACGGCGACAGGATCAGCGAGACGACGATCGGCGCCAGCCAGAACAGGAAGCGCAGATCCAGCCATGCCATTCCGACTGCCCATACCAGCCCCAGCAGCAGCTGCGAGCCGTGACGCATAAAGGCTTCTCCCCACGGCGTGGAGTCATCATCACGCTGCGGCGAATTCCACACCACTTCCCAGCCGAGGAAGGCGCTGACCACGAAAACGGTGTGGAACAGCATGCGAACCGGCGCCAGCAGGACCGAGAACAGGACCTCCAGCAGCAGAGAAAGCGTGACGCGGATAAATCCGCCATACTCTTTCGGCCCTTTACACCACACCAGAATAATACTCAGCAGCTTCGGCAGGAACAGCAGCACCATGGTCGAAGCGAACAGCGCGATGGCCAGCTCCGGACGCCACTGCGGCCACACCGGGAACAGCTGACGCGGCTGCAGGAAGTACTGCGGCTCGGTCAGGGCATGCACCACCTGTAGCGCCGTCGACAGGGCAAGGAACATAAACCACAGCGGCGCCGACAGGTACGACATCACGCCGGTGAGGAACACCGCCCGGTGAACCGGGTGCATCCCTCTGACGAGGAACAGGCGGAAGTTCATCAGGTTGCCCTGACACCAGCGACGGTCGCGTTTCAGCTCGTCCAGCAGGTTCGGCGGCAGCTCCTCATAGGAGCCCGGCAGATCGTAGGCAATCCACACCCCCCAGCCGGCACGGCGCATTAGCGCGGCTTCGACGAAGTCGTGCGACAGAATCGACCCGGCAAAGTTACCCTCGCCCGGCAGCGGCGCCAGCGCGCAGTGCTCGATGAACGGCTTCACGCGGATAATGGCGTTGTGTCCCCAGTAGTGGGACTCCCCCAGCTGCCAGAAGTGCAGACCGGCCGTAAACAGCGGACCGTACACCCGGGTGGCAAACTGCTGGCAACGCGCATACAGCGTGTCCATGCCCGAAGCGCGCGGGGATGACTGGATGATCCCGGCGTTCGGGTTCGCTTCCATCAGGCGCACCAGGCTGCTCAGACACTCGCCGGTCATCACCGAGTCTGCGTCCAGCACCACCATATAGCTGTACTGGCTGCCCCAGCGGCGGCAGAAATCATCGATGTTGCCGCTCTTACGCTTCACGCGACGACGGCGACGACGATAGAAAATCTGCCCTTCGCCCTGCACTTCGGCAATCAGCTCCATCCACGCCTTTTGCTCAGCCACACAGATATCGGGGTTATAGCTGTCGCTGAGAATATAGACGTCGAAATGAGCGGCGTTACCGGTCGCTTTCACCGACTCCCAGGTCGCCCGCAACCCGGCGAAAACGCGGTCAACGTCTTCGTTACAGATCGGCATAATAAGCGCCGTACGGTGCGCCGGGTTCAACGGTTCGTCACCAACCGTCGAGGCGGAAATACTGTACTTGTCGCGGCCAATCAACAGCTGCAGAAAGCCCATTAACGCAGTCCAGAAGCCGGCGGAAACCCAGCAGAACAGCACCGCGAAGAGGATCAGAATGCCGCTCTGCAACACGTACGGCAGCAGCTGCATGAACGAGATCCACAGGTTCTGCCCCACCATGTCGGCCGGGTTGATCAGCGCCCAGCCCTGATAAGGCAGAATGGTTTTCATATACCAGGTGGCCACCACGGTCTGCGACAGCGTCAGCAGCAGCAGGATGTAGCGACGAATGGTGCCGACGGTACGCCATTTTTGCTCACTCTCGCGCTCTTCTTGCGTCAGGCGGGAGAGATAGCGCGGCGTGACATCGCGGCCGCGCAGACGATCCCAGAAGCGGCCGACCGGGTTAGTCCGCCACGGGTCCGGGATCATCGAGGAACGCCTGGCTTTCGGCATAGCATGCAGCTGGGTACGACCTTCGTCATCCTTCACCAGTTGATCGCCAGAAAGCGAATCCGGCCAGCTGTGCGCCAGACGCGCCTTCACCGACCCCAGCGGAGAGTCGTCTTCGCGAGCGAAGGTCTGATGTTCGTCATCCAGGGCCTGATGAACGGCCTGCAGGCTGGTGTCCGGCAGCGCCGATTTTTCGGCGTCCGACAGCGGCAATGCGTCAATGTACTTCGTTATCTTATTCATTGGCAGGCAGCTGATAGCTCCAGGTTTCGCTCAACGTGTCATCACCGTTAACCAGTGCGGCACGCATTTCCGTCGTTTTCTTCGGATCTTTGACCTTCAAACGCAGGATCATCCGCCAGCCTTTGGTCACTGGATTGTAACGCACGGTATTTTCAACGATTTCCGCGTTATCGCCGGTGCTCGCCTGAGCAGCGACCGGGGTATCCGCTGGCAGTTTCTTCATATCGGCGCCGGTGAAGTCGACAATGAAGGCAACCGTACCGTCCGGCTGACGGATCAGGTTCGACTGCTTCACGTCGCCGGTAGAGCGGCGGGTCTGCATAACGTAAGCGTTATCTGGCGCATGCAGCTTGTCTTCATCGCGGCTGAAGGTGATGGTGTATTTGAAGTTCATCTCCTTGCCCGGCTCCGGCAGCTGATCCGGCGTCCAGTAAGTCACGATGTTATCGTTCGTTTCATCGTTGGTCGGAATTTCAACCAGCTCGATTTTCCCTTTGCCCCAGTCCCCTTTCGGGGTGATCCAGGCGCTTGGACGCAGGTCATAACGATCGTCGAGATCCTCGAAGCGCGAGAACTGACGGCCGCGCTGCAGCAGGCCGAACCCTTGCGGGTTTTCCATCGCATAGCTGCTGACAGCCAGGTGTTTCGGATTGTTCAGCGGACGCCAGATCCACTCGCCGTTACCGGCCAGGATAGACAGACCATTGGAGTCGTGCAGCGCCGGACGATAGTTGAGCGTCGGAGAAGGCTGGTTGGAACCGAACAGGAACATGCTGGTCAGCGGCGCCACACCCAGTTTGCCGACTTTGTCACGCAGGTAAACTTTGGACTGGACGTCCACGACGGTGTCGCGTCCCGGCATGATGACAAAGCGATAGGCGCCGGTTGCCCGTGGGGAATCCAGCAGCGCATAGATAGTCAGACGCTTGTCAGTGGCTTTTGGACGTTCGATCCAGAACTCACGAAAACGCGGGAACTCTTCGCCGGACGGCAGCGCGGTATCGATAGCCAGACCACGCGCGGACAGACCGTAAACCTGACCCTGACCCAGCACGCGGAAGTAGCTGGCACCGAGCATGCTGACGATTTCATCGTTCTTATCTTTGCTGTTGATCGGATACAGTACTTTGAAGCCGGCGAAACCGAGGTCTTTCACCGTGTCTTTATCGTGCTGGACGTTACCAAAGTTGAAATAGTCCGGACTATATTTAATTTTGCGCACGCTGGTCGCCGTCACTTCATTGATGGTGACCGGCGTGTCGAAGTACATCCCCTGATGGTAAAATTCAAGCTTGAATGGGGTTTTCTGGTTATTCCAGTAAGCTTTATCGTGATTAAACTGAATTTGCTGGTAGTCCGCGTATTTCATGTCGCGGAAAGCGGAGGGCAGGTTACTCTTCGGCGCTTCATAGCCTTTCCCGGCTAACGTTTTGGCCTCTTTTGCAACGTCATCAATGCTAAACGCCCATGCAGATGAAGTACACAGGGACAACATTACGGCTGCGCTTAACCAACGCATTTTCATCATCTGTGGTTTATGTTTCATATAAGTAAGCACTTCCCCCTTTGTGTGCTTAAATCGATCCGATCTATTTTAATGGAAACTCAGGCAATCCGACAACATAATCCCTGCTTTGTTCAGCCTGGCGGCACAGGGAATAAACAGTTCGCTGTCCCGTTTGCACTTTGAGTGCTTATCCTGGAGACAGATACCCCGAGTTCATGTAGGGTTGCTGATAATGTAAGCGTTATCACCTTGAGTGATAAGACGAATTATCTGAGATTGTCGTGAATCGTATGAATAATACTCCGGTACAGCGTGAATATTTCTTCGACAGCATCCGCGCCTGGTTGATGCTGCTGGGGATCCCTTTCCACATTTCGCTGATTTATTCCAGCCACAGCTGGCATGTCAACAGCGCTGAACCCTCGTGGTGGTTGACGCTGTTTAATGACTTCATCCATGCCTTTCGCATGCAGGTCTTTTTCGTCATCTCCGGCTATTTCTCCTACATGCTGTTCCTGCGCTACCCGCTGAAAAAATGGTGGAAAGTGCGCGTTGAACGGGTCGGTATTCCGATGCTGACCGCCATCCCACTGCTGACGCTGCCGCAATTTATTATGCTGCAATACGTCAACGGCAAGGCGGAAAACTGGCATACCCTTTCGATGTACGACAAATTTAATACCCTGGCCTGGGAGCTCATTTCCCACCTGTGGTTTTTACTGGTTCTGGTGGTGCTGACCTCGCTGGGGGTGGTGCTGTTTAAATGGCTGACGCGCCGTCCGGCTGGCCACGGCCTCGCCTTCAGTGACACTGTCACCATGGGCCAGCTGACGATGATTTTCCTCGCGCTGGGGGTCTTTTATGCGCTGATCCGCCGGTCCTTGTTCCTGCTCTATCCGCCCCTGCTGAGCAATGGTCTGTTTAACTTTGTGGTGATGCAGACGCTGTTCTATCTGCCCTTCTTTGTGCTGGGCGCGCAGACCTTTATTAACCCACGCTTAAAGACCATGTTCACCACTCCATCGCCGTGGTGCTGCGCCGCAGCGCTGCTCGGGTTTATCGCCTATCGACTGAATCAGCAGTATGGGTCCGGCGACGGCTGGATGTATGAAACCGAATCGGTGATTACTATGGTGTTGGGGCTGTGGATGGTCAATGTGGTCTTTTCGCTCGGCCATCGACTGCTGAACTTCCAGTCAGCGCGCGTGACCTATTTCGTCAATGCCTCGCTGTTTATTTACTTGGTGCACCACCCGCTGACGCTACTGTACGGGGCGTGGATCACCCCGGCCATCAAGTCCAATACCTTAGGCTTTATTGTCGGGCTGGTTTTTGTGGTGGGTATCGCGCTGATCCTGTATGAAATTCATCTGCGCATTCCGCTGCTGCGTTTCCTGTTCTCCGGTAAACCGATGAACAAACCGGCCAAAACCCCGGCTTCGGCCAGCTAATTTGCCGCGGGTGCGGCACGCCAGGCGTGTCGCATTACGCCTGCTCGTCAAAAAGCCGGTCGAAAATCATATTATACAGAGCTTCTAAATCTGCCTTATCGACCGGGGTCGAGGCGCTCAGCTCACAGCGATAGGCGGCCCCCTCGGTCAGAACGGCGATGAGCTCTGATGCGGCATTGCGTCGCGCATCGCTGAGCCCGGGATGGTAGCGCTGCGACAGACGCCCTCCTTCCTCTTTCAAACGCCGATCGGCCTGCACCAGGATCTCGCGCAAGCGTGGGTTACGCGAGGCTTCGGCGTTGATCTCCATCAGCAGATAATTGTCGCTTTTGGTGGCTGCCGACGTCGGGATCCTGCCGGCCAGCACCGCCGCTTTGCGCGCCAGATTGTGGTTCTCATCGATCATCTCCCCGACCCTGGCGTGGACGATTTCGCTGACAATCGCTTCGATGATCGCCTCTTTGCTGGCAAAAATACGATACAGCTGACCAACGCTCAGGCCCGCCTCGCGGGCAATATCGGCAACGGAAGCGCCATGCAGCCCCTTTTCAGCAAAACACCTTTGCGCAGCGGCAACGATCTCTGCGCGGCGCGCCTGCTGCTTCTGCTGTACTTTTCCTTCTGACACCCTGCTCCCTCCTGCTATCCATCTTTCCCGTCAATACCGGCGGTTATCATAGCCTATTCTGCTGGATCAGGGGTATGACGCCAGCAGGCGGCGATAGATAGCCGCCGTTTCCTCATCAAAACAGACGAACAGGACGCGCTCAAGGGGGTTATAGCGAGTGAGAAACGCGGTGACGGTGCGCACGGCGATCTCCGCCGCTTCCTCTTTTGGATAGCCATACACGCCGGTGCTGATCGCCGGAAACGCAATGGAGCGATAGTTGTTTGCCGCGGCCAGCTGCAGACTGTTTTTGTAAGCATCCGCCAGGGTTTGCGCTTCCATGCGGTCGCCGCCGTGCCAGACCGGGCCCACGGTGTGGATCACCGCGCTGGCGGGAAGATCGCCCGCAATAGTGATCACCGCGTGACCGGGAGGACATTCGCCCTGCTGCTGCAATACCTGTTTGCAAGCCGCCAGCAGCGCCGGGCCGGCCGCCCGGTGGATCGCGCCATCTACCCCGCCGCCGCCCAGCAGCGAGGGGTTTGCCGCATTAACAATCACATCGACTTCAAGCGTCGTAATATCGCCGAGAATTACCTCAGGTTGAACAGCCATTTCTCCTCCTGTCGGCATAGCGCGTGGATACGGCTTTCTGCCGATACTAGGGCATTCCCGCCCCCGGGAGCAAGATTATCCCTCAGCCCTGGCGACGGGAAGCTAAAAAAAACAGGACCCTAAGGGTCCTGTTGAGTCTGCTGTTTCGCCAGTCAGGCGTTGTCATTAGCGAACAATTTATGTTTGCCCGCGCGGGCCGCCAGCCACAGGCCACTATTCTTCATGGCATAGCCAAAAACCAGACCCAACGCCAGGGAGGGCACCACCAGGCGCCAGTCGCCGTCTGCCGCAAAAGTCGCGCAGGCGCCGATAAAGGTGCCCGGTACAAACGACAGCAATGTCTGTCGCGCCTGAATGCACATCAGGAAGGCGACGATACCGGTCATCATATAGCTGAGGATCTGCAGCTGCGGGGCCAGTGCGCTACCGTGGATAATCACTAATGCCCAGACCACGCCGCTCATTACCGTGCACGAGGAGATGGCCAGACCTTTCAGACCGCCCTGCGGGCAGGCGAAATAGGCCGTACAGCCGAGGAAACCGGCCCAGCTCAGCAGGCCGAGAGCGACCGCCACCCATCCCCAAATTCCGGAGAGAATGCCCGTCGTTAATGCGATTGCGAAGAGTATGTTCATGGCGCGTATCCTAGCAGATACGCGCCGGAAGAATGAGATCTAAAACACAGTATATGAATGAACCTAATTTCAGTTGCATTCAAATAGTGATTAACATCACATATTATTGCTCATCTTCTTCCTGAAGCTCGTCCCACATCGCGGCGATGGCGTCGCGGGTCAATGGCGCCATGGTGCGCCAGAATGGCGTGTGCGCATGGGCTTCGACTTTGCCCAGCATCGTCCCGCACCATGGCAGGATATAGTCAGCAAACAGGAGCTCCAGCGTCTCGCTCTGGTCTTCTGTAGCATGATCCTCCAGCCAGGAGGCGGCCAACAGCAGCGATCCGAGATGATCCGCCGGACCTTCCCCTGTCGGGATACCGTGTTCGCTCATAAAAGCCCGTACTTCTGCTTCCGAGGAACCCTCCACCCACGCGCTACGGTACGGCGGCACGCTGCAGGCTTCACCGACGAACAGCGCATTATAGTCCGTCGCCAGGGACTGCATCTCACAGCTTTTCTGCAGACGCGCCAGCAGTTCATCCTGCTCAAGCGGCCAGCTGGCAGCCAGTTTGCCCTCACGGATCAGGGTAAACAGCGGCACCAGCAGCGGGTCCTGCGGTTGACGGTAATACAGCGAACCCAGCACGCGGCAGAGGATTGAAAACTCGTTCATTCAGTTATTCCAGTTATACAAATTAAAGGTCAGCAAATTCCGGGATCGCCGGCATGCCCCGCGACTCGAGGAAGTTGAGCAGGCGACGCGGAGAAACGTTGAGGATCCTCTCCTCCGGGAAATCGACCGCATCAAGGATCTTGCGGCATTCGGTAAATTCCCCGAGGGTAAAGGCAGTGTGAGAGTCAGAGCCCAGCGCCACCCATCCCCCGGCATCACGCACCGCCGCTGCGATAGCTCGACAGTTATCTTCACTGCCCACGCGCGATGAAATAAAAGAGGAGTTATTAATCTCCAGCGCCACCTGATAGCGGGCCGCCGCTTCGGCAATGGCCGGGATATCCACCGGGAATTTCGGATTACCCGGATGGCTAATCATATGCACCTTACCGCTGGCCATCGCGGCAATCATCGCCTGCGTATGGGTGTCTCGATCCTGCGGCGGGAACACCGGCTCATGGAATCCGGCAATGATCAGATCAAGCGAGGTTAACATCGGCCCGGAGCAGTCGATCTCACCTTCGATATTTTTAATATTCGACTCAATACCGCGCAGGATCCCCACCCCGTCTACCAGGCGAGGCCAGATGCGCATATTAACGAAGTGCCAGTAGTGCGGGGCATCCGCCATATCCGGGCCATGGTCGGTGATGGCGAAGAGTTTGATCCCTTTACGCTTTGCTTCCGCAATATAATCGTGCAGGGTGCTGTAGGCGTGGGTGCTGGCGACGGTATGCATGTGCAGGTCAACGGGATACATCACATTCTCCTCTTCTGTTTGCCGCAAGAATAGCAGGAAACCGGGCTATTGATTAGCAAAAACCCCGCCGTGGCGGGGTTCTCTCGTCTTAATAACCGCGCTGGCGGTCAACCTGACCGCTTACCGGTTCCCCTCGCTCAAGCCGGCTAATGGTCTCCGCAATGTAGGTGATAGCTTCCATTGGACGGGTCACTGCCGCCACATGGGGGGTCATGGCCACCCGCGGATGTGCCCATAGCGGGCTCTCCTGCGGCAGCGGTTCGCGACTGAAGACATCGAGCATCGCCCCTTTGAGCTTACCGCTGTTCAGCGCCGCCAGCAGATCCTCTTCAACGACATGCACGCCGCGAGCAAGGTTGAGGACATAGCTCTCATCCGGCAACTGCGCCAGCAGCGTTTGGTTAATAATACCGGCGGTTTCGGCGGTATTCGGCAGCAGGTTGATCAGCACGCGAGTGCCCTGCAGGAATTCGCCCAGTTCGGCCTGACCGGCGAAGCTCTGTACCTGTGGCCAGGATTTGCGGCTACGGCTCCAGACGCGAAGCGGGAACCCCCAGGGTTGCAGACTTTCCGCAACCTTCGCCCCCAACACGCCGGCTCCCATAATCCCGACAGTGAATTCGTCGGCGCGATACTCGGGCAGCGGCTGCCAGCGGGAAGCCAGCTTCAGCGCCTGATAGTCATCAAAGCGGCGGAACCAGTGCAGCACCTGGCTCACGGCATACTCCTGCATCTGCCGTCCCATACCGGTATCTTCGAGGCGAAACAGCGGGATCGACAGCGGCAGCATATCCGGATGGTCACGCAGCTTGCTGAGAATAGAATCTACCCCCGCCCCGAGGGCAAACACGGCCTTCAGCGCCCGGCCCTGCAGCATCTCTACCGGCGGATGCCAGACCAGGGCATAGTCCGCCGGCTGGTTGTCACCCGCTTTCCACTCGCGCACCCGCGCCCCGGGTAACTGTTTTTCCAGCTCACGGATCCAGAATGGGGTATCAAAGGTCTGATGGTAAAAAATAATCTCCATAGGGGCTCCTGATAGCAGACGCCTTTGGCCGATTGACGCTGGCGTCTTATTTTACTCATTGTTTTCTATTGGTTTGCCAGCATAACAAATTTCCCCCGAGCGAAAAGGGAAAAGGCACTGGCGACAAAAAAAACGGATTTCGCACGTTTAAGGAGCAAGTTGCTCGAAGTTTGTCTAAACGCGCTTTTTTTGCAAAAAGTTGATTGACGGGCGATACGTATTTCCCTACATTAGCGCCCGTTCCCGACAACAACGGGAAAGACAATATGGTGAGGTGTCCGAGTGGCTGAAGGAGCACGCCTGGAAAGTGTGTATACGGCAACGTATCGGGGGTTCGAATCCCCCCCTCACCGCCATATTTTAAGAAGAGCTCGTACGCAAGTACGGGCTTTTTTTTCGCATGTAGCACCTGCCGGGGGGGATGAGAACCCCCGACCGGGGTTCGACAACTGGCAACGCCAGTTGGACAGACCGCGAGCCCGCGAGCGGGCTGCCCCGCAGGGGCGAGCGAAGCGAGTCAATCCCCCCCTCACCGCCATATTTTAAGAAGAGCTCGTACGCAAGTACGGGCTTTTTTTTCGCATGTAGCGCCTGCCGGGGGGGATGAGAACCCCCGACCGGGGTTCGACAACTGGCAACGCCAGTTGGACAGACCGCACACGCAGTAAGCGGGCTGCCCCGCAGGGGCGAGCGAAGCGAGTCAATCCCCCCCTCACCGCCATATTCGAGATGAGAGCCTGTACGCAAGTACGGGCTTTTTTTCGTCTGTGGCACCCGCCGGGGGGATGAGAACCCCCGACCAGGGTTCGACAACTGGCAACAGACATTACGCTGTATTGTCAAAGCCAGACTCTTTTTCACACGATTAACAGCGCAGCGAAGATGTTCGCCAACACTATCCCCTCTTCCGCTTTGAGCCACCCGGCATAACGAAAATCATATCGCTCCGGATGGTGTACGTTATGCATTAACGAAAAGTGCTTTGTTACTTGCGTATCGACCGTAATTCAATGTAAAAGTGAATGAACGTTCATTCACTTTAGCGCATGACAACACAGAAGGTACCAATGACTAGCAAAACACTGCGACTTATATTTCCTCAATGGCAAGGCGGTAACAATCCTCCCTACTATCTTGGCTCGCAGCTCCTCTCGTTTCTCTCTCCTGAAGCAAAAGGGCCCGTTGAGATCGTTCCTGTTGAGTTACCAACAACAGAGCCATTGCCAGGGATTAATGGCATCACGGCTAAGCCATCCCTCATCAGGCAACTCAATAATGCTGCCGCACTGATTGAAAAACATGATCCCAATAGCATTGTCATTTTAGGCGGAGACTGCCTGGTTTCGCTGGCGCCTTTCGCCCACCTGCTCGATAAGTTCGGAGACAAACTCGGTGTGCTCTGGATTGACTCGCATCCTGACGTGCAGACGGCTGAACAATATCCAAACGCGCATGCCCATGTGCTTGGTGCGCTAATGGGTACGGGTGATAACGATTTAGTTGCCCATGTAAAAACCAAACTTAATCCGTCAAAAATAATGATTGCCGGTATCCACGCGCCACTTCCTTATGAAGCTGAATACCTCACTCGCCATAACATTACGACGCTAGCACCTGAACAGGTTAAAAGCGGTGCAGATGAAGTCCTGGAGTGGATAGCGAAAGAAAAGATTGCGTATCTGGCGATCCATATCGATCTGGACGTACTCGACCCATCTCTGTTCCGCTCCATTCTTTTTGCAAAACCGGGGCGCGGAAAACACGATTTTGGCGACGTTGCTGAAGGCAAACTGACGATTGAGGATGTACTCAATCTGATAGCGGCAGCGACGACAAAAGCAGTCCCCGTTGGCCTGACAATCGCTGAACATTTGCCCTGGGACATGCTGAATCTCAAGAACATGCTCAGTGAATTACCCCTTCTAAAGTAAGACGAAATCCAGGAGCCAGACGACAGAGTTTAGCTCTGGCTCCTTGCATAAAAGCGCGTTAAAGTCTGGACACCGAATTTACCAAGATGCCGATATGTTAAAAAAAACCGAAACCTACCATAAGTTGATTACGGCTGCTGCTGCCTGCTTTGCGGAAAAAGGCTTTAGTGCGACAAGCGTACGTGAAATCTCTACCCGGGCAGGAATTAGTCAAGGAGCAATGTATACGTATTTCAAAAGTAAGGATGAGCTTGTTAAGGCTATTGTACTGGAAGAACAGAACTCCGCGCTGACTGCCCATAATGCGACCTATGCAGGCTCTTATTTTGATCGCCTTTGTGCACAAGTCACGTCCTGTATTAGCGAGATCGGTTACCCTATCACGCATCAACTTTGGGTTGAAATCATGGCTGAGTCTGCGCGTAATCCAGAACTGCGAAAAACGTATATCTCCAGTGATGACATCATGCGGAAAAGCTTCGCGCGGCTCATCCAGGAGGGTATCGCTGCCGGAGAGTTTCGCCGTGATATTAACCTTGAAGAAATCACGATCATTATTTTTGCCCTTATTGACGGTTTAATCGCTCGTCAGGCAATAAACACGACCTTCTCATTCAAGGATGATCTGCCAATGTTTTTTGACGTTATGGCAAAATTGCTTAAATAATACCAGACGGTCATAGTAAAACGATGTATCGAAAAAACCAGAGGTTGCTTATAACAGCCAACGCTCTCAAGCGGCAAACGACTCACACAGTGAGCAATCTTTCACGAGCCTACGCGATTGCGAAGAGTGCGTGAAAAAGTACGGACGCTTTTCACATATGAGTCCGGCAAAAAACCTCTGCCTACCCATCAATCTTCCTCCATCCGCTGATACTCTTCGCTGAGGTAGTCCACCAGCGCCCTGACGGAGGGCAGCAGCCCGCGCCGCGAGGCAAATACTGCATGGATCACTTCCCGCCGCGGCTGCCACTCATCCAGTACCACCTCTAATTCCCCTGACGCCAGCTGATCGCGCACCATTAATAAAGGAAGCTGCACCACGCCGACGCCGGCCATCGCCGCCTCGCGCAGCGCCAGCATATCGGTGGTCACCATTCGCGGCGTGAAATACACCTCCGCCCTTGCCCCCCCGGGCCCGGTAAGCTGCCATTTATGCTGATGCTTGTTCGCCCCCAGGCTGAGTCCCGGCCAGGCGCTCAGCTCGGAAGGCGCCTGCGGGCGTCCGAGCCGGGAAATGAGATCAGGACTGGCCACCAGCCGGTGCCCGCGGTCCGCCAGCACGCGCATCACCAGATCGCTATCCTCGATGGGCCGGGGACGGACGCGGATCGCCACATCAATCCCCTCCCCGACCACATCCACCCGGCGGTTGGTCGCCTCAAGATGCAGCGTTACCCCGGGATAGCGCGCCATAAATCGCGCCAGCATCGGTCCAATATGGACATGCAGCAAGGTGACCGGACAGGTGATCCTGACGCTACCGCGCGGCTCGGCGCGCAGCGTCTCGACCGCCTGCTGCGCCGCCTCGGCCTCTATCAGCATCGCTTTGCAATGCTGATAAAAGGTCTGCCCGACCTCGGTGACCGCGAACTGACGGGTGGTTCGCTGGATCAAACGGACGCCCAGCCGCTCCTCGAGTTGCGCAATGCGGCGGCTGAGCTTGGATTTCGGCTGGTCAAGCGCTCGCCCCGCCGCGGCGAAACCGCCATGGTCTACCACCTGGACAAACCAGGCGAAGTCATTGAGATCCTGCATCCTTCCTCCATTGTTCCATTTTTGGAACAGTATAGGTCATTTTTGCTCACTACCGCATACGTCGTCCCGGATATAAGCTTATTCACATCAGATACCGATACACAGGAGAAAGCCATGAAACAGATTACAGGAGTCTACACCGCGCCTGCGCAGCATTGGGTAGGCGACGGCTTCCCGGTTCGTTCGATGTTTTCTTATCAGACGCACGGCCAGCAGCTGAGCCCCTTCTTACTGCTCGACTATGCCGGGCCGTACACCTTCCCGGCGGGCAGCGATAAACGCGGCGTCGGTGAGCATCCGCATCGCGGATTCGAAACCGTCACCATCGTCTACGCCGGTGAAGTAGAGCATCGTGACTCCACCGGACGCGGCGGGGTGATTGGCCCGGGCGACGTGCAGTGGATGACGGCGGGCGCCGGGATCCTGCACGAAGAGTTCCACTCGGAGGCCTTCACCCGCAGCGGCGGCGAGCTGAAGATGATCCAGCTGTGGGTCAACCTGCCCGCCAAAGACAAAATGACGGCCCCCGGCTATCAGAGCATTACCGCCGGGACGATCCCCACCGTCGCGCTGGCGAATGGCGCCGGACAGGTTCGGGTTATTGCCGGCCAGTATGACGACGTCAGCGGCCCGGCCCATACCTTCTCACCACTTAACGTGTGGGATCTGCAGCTGAATCAGGGGCGCGACCTCACGCTGCGCCAGCCGGAAGGCTGGAGTACCGCGTTGGTGGTGCTGGAAGGGGAAGTGATCATCAACGGTTCCGAGTCCGCCCGCGAAGGTCAGCTCGCCGTCCTGAGCCAGACAGGAGACGCCCTGCATCTGGAGGCGACCGCCCAGGCAAAAGTTCTGCTGATGGCCGGCGAACCGCTGCAGGAGCCGATTGTGGGCTATGGCCCCTTTGTCATGAATAACAAAACGCAGATCGCAGAAGCCGTTCGCGATTTTAACAGCGGCCGTTTTGGCCAAATCTAACTGATTGAGGTGAATACTATGTCTACTCCCGCTAACTTTAACGGTGCTCGTCCGGTGATTGATGTTAACGATACCGCCATGCTGTTGATTGACCACCAGAGCGGCCTGTTCCAGACCGTCGGCGATATGCCAATGCCAGAGCTGCGCGCTCGCGCCGCCGCGCTGGCCAAGATGGCGTCGCTTGCCGGGATCCCGGTGATCACCACCGCCTCCGTGCCGCAGGGGCCGAACGGTCCGCTGATCCCGGAGATTCATGAAAACGCGCCGCATGCGAAATACATCGCCCGTAAAGGCGAGATTAACGCCTGGGATAACCCGGAATTCGTCGCCGCGGTGAAAGCGACCGGTCGTAAGACGCTGATTATCGCCGGGACTATCACCAGTGTCTGCATGGCCTTCCCGGCGATTGCCGCTGTCGCCGATGGGTATAAAGTGTTTGCCGTGATTGACGCTTCCGGCACCTACAGCAAAATGGCGCAGGAAATTACCCTGGCTCGCGTGGTACAGGCTGGCGTAGTGCCGATGGATACCGCCGCCGTCGCCTCTGAGCTGCAGCGCACCTGGAATCGCCCGGACGCCGCAGAATGGGCGGAGGTGTACACCAAAGTCTTCCCGGCCTACCAACTGCTGATCGAAAGCTACAGCAAAGCGCAGGACGTGGTGAAGAATAACGAACAGCTGGATTCTCAGCGCTAAAACCCCGCCCCGCTGTACCGCAGCGGGGTGTTGTTCATTGCGTGAGCGAACGGTAGAGAAAGAAGAAAATATGCTTGACCGTTTTAACGCAACTCCCTATAGTAGCGCCCCGTTGCCCACCCAAGGTGAGCAGCAAGACAATATGGTGAGGTGTCCGAGTGGCTGAAGGAGCACGCCTGGAAAGTGTGTATACGGCAACGTATCGGGGGTTCGAATCCCCCCCTCACCGCCATATTCAAGATGAGAGCCTGTACGCAAGTACGGGCTTTTTTTCGTCTGTGGCACCCGCCGGGGGGATGAGAACCCCCGACCGGGGTTCGACAACTGGCAACGCCAGTTGGACAGACCGCGAGCCTGCGAGCGGGCTGCCCCGCAGGGGCGAGCGAAGCGAGTCAATCCCCCCCTCACCGCCATATTTTAAGAAGAGCTCGTACGAAAGTACGGGCTTTTTTTTCGCATGTAGCACCTGCCGGGGGGGATGAGAACCCCCGACCGGGGTTCGACAACTGGCAATGCCAGTTGGACAGACCGCGAGCCTGCGAGCGGGCTGCCCCGACAAAAACGCCGGGAGCGTTTTTGAACAACGCCTGCGTTGGCCCCGCAGGGGCGAGGCCCATGGATGGGCCGAGTAACGGCGAGCGAAGCGAGTCAATCCCCCCTCACCGCCATATTTTAAGAAGAGCTCGTACGCATGTACGGGCTTTTTTTTCGCTTGTGGCACCGCAGACATCCCCGGGGTCGGCAGCAATGCCTCCCCCGGCTACCAGACCGTACCCGCCAGGTAGCCCGGCTAAGCGCAGCGCCGCCGGGAGGATGCCCAAAAACAACAAAGCCCGGGCTAGCCCGGGCCTTGCTCACAGTATGACGATTAATAATAGGCTTTCAGCGTCCGCTGGCAGAGAGCCGAGCGCACGCAGTCATCGGTGGTGAAACGCACGATGCCGATCATCTCGTCTTCCTCAAAACGCGCCAGCGCATCACTCAGGCCAGATCTCACACCAGAGGGCAAATCGCACTGGGTGATATCGCCATTGACGATGACCGTCACGTTCTCCCCGAGGCGGGTTAAAAACATCTTCATTTGCGCTGCGGTCACGTTCTGGGCCTCGTCCAGAATCACCACCGCATTTTCAAAGGTACGTCCGCGCATATAGGCGAACGGCGCGATTTCCACCTTGCCGATTTCCGGACGCAGGCAGTACTGCATAAAGGAAGCCCCCAACCTTTTCACCAGCACGTCGTAAACCGGTCGGAAATAGGGCGCGAACTTCTCGGCGATATCTCCCGGTAAGAAGCCAAGATCTTCATCGGCCTGCAGAACGGGACGGGTAACAATAATTCTGTCCACATCCTTATGGATCAGTGCTTCAGCTGCCTTCGCCGCACTGATCCAGGTCTTGCCGCATCCGGCTTCGCCGGTGGCGAAAATCAGCTGTTTATTGTCGATGGCATTCAGATAATGCGCCTGAGCTTCATTGCGCGCCTCAATTGGGGAAGTATCACGGCTGTCCCGCGCCATGCCAATTGCTTCTACGCCACTCATTTGCACAAGCGATGTGACCGATTCTTCTTCACGCTGTTTATGGCTACGTGAATCCCGTCTCAGCACACGTTTTGCTTCACGACGAGCTTTGATCACTGCTTTTTGTCTTCCCATGGATAGCACCTTGCGTTGTAGGTTTACATCACACGCGTCAACATCGACGCGACTATGCGCACGAACGATTGAGGTTTGGCTTCCTTGTAAGCCATTGCTTGCCGGTAGAACTGACAACGAGTCGCGGCTACGCGCACCGCGTACCCTGCCAAGGTGGTAATAATTCGAAGCGGAGGGAGAAAGAGTAAGAAAATCGCTGCCGGAAGCGGGGCTTCCGTGCTGAAGAGTACGGTCTGTGGTTTTACGTTGTCCGGTACGGGACCTTACCATTCGCGATCTCCATAGTGAAACGTCACACTGCCGGGAACTACCGCGTATGTAATAAGTACATCAAAAAAGATTCTTAATGCAACTTATTTTTCACAATGACGCAACAAATAGTTCTTAAGCAAGTGTAGGAGACTATCGGTCATTTGTATTACAGAAATATAACACATGGCAGGAAATATAATAAAAAAGAGAAAAACAGCAGAAAACGCCCTGCCCTCACGGACAGGGTCGGTATCAGGCCTGCAGCAGCGACTCTCCCAGATAGTGTTTTTCATCAACTACGCCGGGTAAAACAAAGAAGTAGCCCCCGCCGATGGGTTTGACGTACTCCTCCAGCGCCTCGCCGTTAAGCCGTTTCTGCACCGTCAGAAAACCCTTTTCCAGATCGTGCTGATAGCAAACGAATAACAGCCCCATATCCAGTTGTCCGGCGTTAGTGACGCCCAGCGAATAGCTGTAGCCGCGGCGCATCATCAGGCTGGACTGGGTTTCCGGCGTGCGAGGATTGGCCAGACGAATATGGCTATCCAGCGCAATGACTTCGCCGCCAGGATCTTTACTGTAATCCGGGGTATCGTGTTCGTTTTTCATCCCCAGCGGCGCACCGCTGTGCTTGTCGCGGCCAAAGATCGTCTGCTGCTCCTTGAGCGGCGTCCGATCCCAGAACTCCACGTGAAACTGGATAATTCGCGCCGCCTGATAGCTGCCGCCCACGGTCCAGGCCGGCTCGTCCTGATCGGCTGTCACCCACACGACTTTATCCATCAGCGCGCTGTCGTGGCTCGGCGGGTTAGCGGTGCCGTCCTTGAATCCCAGCAGGTTGATCGGGGTCTCTTTGCCTTTACTGCGCGCCGCGCTGTCGGAGATAAACCCTTCCCGCTTCCAGCGCACACTCAGCAGATCCGGCGTATGTTTGATGACATCGCGCAGGGCGTGGATCACCGTATCCTGAGTATTGGCGCAGATCTGCAGCAGCAGGTCGCCATGGCACAGGGCGGCATCCAGTGAATCGTTGGGGAAGCGGGTCATCGGCTGCAGTTTTTTCGGCGCTTTATCCGCCAGGCCAAAACGCTCATCAAACAGTGAATGGCCAACCGAGACGGTCATGGTCAGGTTATCCGGTGCAATCCACGCCCCTAAGATGCCGGAATCCATCGGCGGCAGCCGGGGATTCGGCGTATCCGGCGCCGGGCCGCCCTGGGTTAAAAAGGCGATACGCTGGGTCAGCAGCCGAAACAGACGCTCGAGGTCAGCTTTATCTGACGCCAGCACATCGAACGCCACCAGCATCATCGAAGCCTGCTGCGGCGTCAGGATGCCCGCCTGATGCGGGCCGTAGAAGGGCTGTTTTTCCTGACGGGCGTCGGGTGTGAGCGTCCCGGGGGAACTTTCTGCTTTTGCCGCATGCGCCACCGGGCAGCCGCCGGTGATGGCCAGCGCGCCGCCAAGCGCGCCGATCCCTTTCAGTAAGCGACGACGTGACGGCTCGTTCACGTCGTGGGGTTTCTGTTGTGCCATCGACTTAGTCCAGACCCAGGATCCCGCGCAGCTGAGCCAGATCTTCCGCCAGGGTGGTGATCGGCCCTTTCAGCGCATTACGGTCAGCGGTGGTCAGCTTATCGTAGGTCTCGAAACCGTCTTTGGTGCGATATTTGCTGAGGATGCTGTCCACTTTCTTAAAGTTGGCGTCCACTTTCGCCAGCAGCGCGCTGTTCTCTTTTTGTAGCTGCGGACGCAGCAGGTCGACGATTTTCTGTGCGCCGTCAATGTTGGCCTGGAAGTCCCACAGGTCGGTGTGGCTGTAACGATCTTCTTCGCCGCTGATCTTGCTGGCTGCGACTTCCTCAATTAATCCTGCCGCCCCGCCCACCACTTTTGACGGCGGGAACGCCAGCTCGCTGATGCGTTTTTGCAGCTCCAGCACATCGCTGTTCAGCTGATCGGCATATTTTCCCATGCCCTTGACGCTGTTATCGCCAAACAGCGCCTTTTCCAGACGGTGGAAACCGGTGAATTTCGGATCTTCCGCTTTTTTCTCGAAGTCGTCTTCGCGGGCGTCGATGCTGCCGTCAAGGTCAGAGAACAGCTCGGCAATCGGCTCAATGCGCTCGTAATGCTGGCGCGTCGGGGCGTACAGCGCTTTCGCTTTTTCGATATCGCCCGCTTTCACCGCGTCGGTAAAGGCTTTGGTGCCGCTGACCAGCTGCGCGGTTTCCGCCGTCACATAGGCCTTATAAGCGGTGATCGCGTCGCCGAGGCTCAACACCGCATCCGCTTTCGCCGCGTCTTTGGTTGCTTCGCCGGTGACAATCAGTTTCCCTTTCGGGTTGGTGAGCAGGCCGCAGGTCATATCATATTCGCCTGGCTGCAGGTTAGCGGTGAGCTTTTGGGTAAAGCCCGGCGCGATGTTCTCACGCTCTTCCACCACCATGACCCCTTTCAGAATTTCCCACTCCAGCGCTTTCTGGCTATGGTTCTGAATAATAAACTGGGTTTTACCCGCTTTAACGGTCACCTGCATCGGCTCGCACTGCTTGTCGTTGACGGTGACTTTGACCTGCGGGATATCCGCAGCCTGAGCACCCAATGCAGAGCTGAGCAGCGCGGCCACGGTCGCCCGCAGCGCATTACGGCGAAAATGAATCATCATGATCATCCCTTTCGGTAAGTAGAGTGTCGCTTATAAGCTCGCAGCGCCCCGTCAGGCAGCCCGCGAGGCAGTGGTATTATTCCGCGGCGGCAGGGCAAACAGCACCAGCGCCGGGATCAGATAAAGCAGATAGACCGCCACTTCGCTAACGCTCGGGGTCTCCTGGTAGCCGAAGATCCCTTCAAGCAGTGTGCCGAACAGCGTATGCGTCGACAGCACGTTGCTCAGATCGAAGGCCGTATCCTGGAACAGGTTCCACAGGCCAGCCTCGTGGAAGGCGCGGATCGCCCCCGCGGCCAGGCCAGCGGCCACCAGCAGAATAAACAGGCTGGTCCATTTGAAGAACACGCCGAGGTTAAGGCGGATACCGCCCCAGTAGAGCAGGAAGCCCAGCACGATTGCCGTGGCCAGGCCCAGCAGCGCCCCCAGCGGCGGCCAGATGCCGACATCCTGCTGGAATGCCGCCAGCAGAAAGAAGACCGACTCCAGCCCCTCACGAGCAACGGCGAAAAAGACCATCATCACCAGCGCCCAGCCATGGTGATTACCGCGCTGCAGCGCCTTGTCCACGGCCTGCTCCAGTTGCTGTTTAACGTTGCGCGAGACATTGCGCATCCAGAAGACCATCCACGTCAGGATCACTACCGCGATGACCGCGACGATCCCCTCGAACAACTCCTGTTCGCGCTGAGGAAATTCCCCGGTGGTTTCGTTGATAAAAATGCCTAAGCCAAGACACAGCGCCGCCGCGAGGATCACGCCAATCCACATCACGCCAATCCAGTTGCCGCGCTGGGTGCGTTTCAGATAGCTGGCGATCAGGCTGACAATCAGCGCCGCCTCAAGGCCTTCGCGTAACATAATGAGAAATGGGACAAACATGCCAATACCCTTAAATGTAAAGCACCGTCAACGAATGCAAAAACAGGTAATATTTATGATAGTGATTATCATTACAATACTCAGAAACACAAGCGAAATGTTTAGAGAATGATGACTATCTGTAAATAAATCGCTGGCAAATAATGACTTACGAAAATATTCGCCTGTTATGAGGGAAAAGAATAAGCAAAGGATTTTTTACGCCAGATATTTACCCGTGGCGGCGGCTATGGCTAAATGGCGGCCTTATTGACCTGCGAAAAGAACAACATGACTGCATTTTTTCATTTCCTGCTGGCGCTGGTGGTGATCCTCGCCCTGGCCTGGCTTGTCAGCTACGACAGACAAAATATTCGTATTCGTTACATTCTCCAGTTGATTATTATCGAAATAGCGCTCGCCTTCTTTTTCCTGCACGCAGAAAGCGGCCTGTGGCTGGTGAAAAATATCTCCGGCTTTTTTGCTTCACTGTTAGGCTTTGCCGCCGAAGGGACCAATTTCGTCTTTGGCGGCATGAGCGAAAAAGGGTTAGCCTTTATTTTCCTGGGCGTCCTGTGTCCGATTGTGTTTATTTCCGCGCTGATTGGTATTCTTCAGCACTGGCGGATCCTGCCGATTTTCATTCGTGTCATCGGTACCCTGCTGTCGAAGGTAAACGGCATGGGTAAGCTGGAATCTTTCAACGCCGTCAGTTCGCTGATCCTCGGCCAGTCGGAAAACTTCATCGCCTACAAAGGCGTGCTGGGCGACCTCTCCTCACGGCGTCTGTTCACCATGGCGGCGACGGCCATGTCGACCGTATCGCTGTCGATTGTCGGCGCCTATATGACCATGCTGGATGCCAAATATGTCGTCGCGGCGCTGATCCTGAATATGTTCAGCACCTTTATCGTGCTGTCGGTGATTAACCCGACGCGGCCGGACAGCGAGCAGGAAATAAAACTCGAGAAGCTGCACGAATCGCAGAGTTTCTTTGAAATGCTCGGGGAATATATTCTGGCCGGCTTTAAAGTGGCGATGATTATTCTGGCGATGCTGATCGGCTTTATCGCCCTGATCAGCGCCATTAACGCGCTGTTCGCTACCCTGTTTGGTCTCAGCTTCCAGCAGATCCTCGGCTACGTCTTCTATCCGCTGGCCTGGCTTATCGGTATCCCGCTGAGCGATGCGCTGAACGCCGGCAGCATCATGGCCACCAAACTGGTCGCTAACGAATTTGTGGCGATGATTGAGCTGCAAAAGATTGCCGCCAGCATGACGCCGCGCGGGCTCGGCATTCTCTCGGTCTTCCTGGTGTCGTTTGCCAACTTTGCCTCGATCGGCATTATCGCCGGGGCGATCAAAGGCCTGAATGAACCGCAGGGCAATATCGTCTCCCGCTTCGGCCTGCGGCTGGTGTATAGCGCCACGCTGGTGAGCCTGCTTTCCGCCAGCTTCGCCGGGCTGGTGCTGTAAGACAAACGGCGGGGCTGCCCCCGCCGTTTACTCAGAACTGCACGCAGACCGGCTGGTCGACACGCATCACCGACTCCTGCGCGAAGCGTGATTTATAGCCCTGGCGCAGGGCTTCAATACCGGCCTCGCTCTGCGCATCGTTGCCATGGATCACCATCAGCGCCTTACTCTGCTCCCGCACCACCTGACCATTCTGGCCAAGCCACTGGCCGCGGGCATCAAACACCGTCAGCCCATCGCGAAAGCGCGGCGTGACGTCGCGGTCGACAAACTGTTGCCACTCTTCAGCAGTGATGTCTTTCCCCGCCGGGCGGCTCAGGCCGAAATAAAGCGTGGTTTGCACCATGGACCGATCCGCCGGGCAGGCGCCGGGCTTCGGCGCGCGGGTCGACGAACTTCCACCCGCCACGCAGCCGCTGAGTAACCCTGCCAGCACCAGCGCCATTGCACCCTGTCTGAACGTCATCTTTGCTATCCTCATTGTTATTAGTCAGGAAATATCAGCGGATTTTCAAATAATTAGCAAGGGTTATAATATTCCGGCCCGGCAACAGGTAAAAAAAAGCCCGCCAGCGGCGGGCTCGTGAGCGTCAAATGACCTTACTCAGCCGTGGCGCGTACCGGCGGCGGCGTATGATAATGGGCATCCGCTTCGGCGAAGCGCTGCTGCATGCTGGCCGACGGCGCCTTATCCAGCAGGCTAAAGACCACAATCCCCAGGCTACCGAAGATAAAGCCCGGAATAATTTCATACAGGCCCAGCCAGCCAAACTGCTTCCAGACGATCACGGTCAGGGCGCCAATCACCATCCCGGCCAGCGCGCCGTTACGGGTCATGCGCGACCACATCACCGAGAACAGCACCACCGGACCAAAGGCGGCGCCGAAGCCAGCCCAGGCGTAGCTCACCAGTCCCAGCACGCGGTTTTCCGGATTGGCCGCCAGGGCAATCGCCACCAGGGCAACCACCAGCACCATCATTCGCCCCACCCACACCAGCTCTTTCTGGCCGGCGTTTTTACGCAGGAAGGCTTTATACAGATCTTCGGTGATTGCGCTGGAGCAGACCAGCAACTGACAGCTCAGGGTGGACATCACCGCCGCCAGAATCGCCGACAACAGGATCCCGGCAATCCACGGGTTAAACAGGATTTGCGCCAGTTCGATAAACACGCGCTCGGCGTTCTGGTTCACCGCGCCCGCCAGGCTCGGGTTGTTATTGAAGTAGGCGATACCAAAGAAGCCGACCGCCACCGCGCCCGCCAGGCACAGGATCATCCAGGTCATACTGATGCGACGAGCATGAACGATACTGTGGTGCGAATCCGCCGCCATAAAGCGCGCCAGAATATGCGGCTGACCGAAATAGCCCAGCCCCCAGCCCATCAGCGAAATAATTGCCACGAAGTTCAGCCCCTTGAGCATGTCGATATTTTCGATGCTCTTTTGCTTAATGACTTCCAGCGAATCCCCAAAGCCGCCGACGGAAATAATCACGATCACCGGGGTGAGGATCAGGGCAAAAATCATCAGGCTGGCCTGCACGGTGTCGGTCCAGCTGACGGCGAGGAAACCGCCGACGAAGGTATAGATAATCGTCGCCGCCGCCCCGGCCCACAGTGCGGTTTCATAACTCATGCCGAAGGTGCTTTCAAACAGACGCGCCCCCGCCACAATTCCCGATGCACAATAGATGGTAAAGAACAGCAGAATAACCAGCGCTGAAATAATTCTCAGCACCCGGCTTTTATCTTCAAAACGGCCGGTAAAATAATCGGGCAGCGTCAGGGCGTTATTATTCACCTCGGTATGCACGCGCAGGCGCCCGGCTACCAGCTTCCAGTTAATCCACGCCCCCAGCGTTAAGCCAATGGCAATCCAGCTTTCGGAAATCCCGGAGAGAAAAATGGCGCCCGGCAGGCCCATCAGCAGCCAGCCGCTCATATCCGAGGCGCCGGCGGAAAGCGCGGTCACAAATGGCCCCAGACTCCGCCCCCCGAGAATATAATCATCAAAGTTTTTGGTCGAACGCCAGGCTATAAACCCTATTAAAACCATACCAAAAATATAAACAATAAATGTCACCAGCATCGGTGTGCTAATAGCCATGCAAAGTCTCCAGAATTTTTATCGACAGCATCCCGCTTCGTCGTTTTTTTCCACTACCGGAACGGGGTAATGGTGCGTTGTTTAATTGGGCGACCGTATCCTGACGGAAGCTTCGGTTTTTCACAAATGATTTAACACAGCATTTACACGAAAACCCGACAGCGCAAAACGTCATTTTTTTAGAGGTTGCACTCTCTCACGTTTTTAAAGGTTGCACCAAACAAAAGTGTTAACTCACGCATACAAATACCCTATGAGCACGGGGTTAAAATTCTGCTATTTTAGGCATTATTTTTAACAAATCCGCCATTTCACGGCTTGCGTCACAAGCCATAATTAACAAGGTTGCACAAAGTTGCAACATAGTGGATATTTCCATGCAACCGCATAAGCCTAACGATAAATGACAGGAGTTTTGAGCATGGGCACCACCACCATGGGTGTTAAGCTTGACGACGCAACTCGCGAGCGCATTAAGTCCGCCGCGAGCCGTATTGACCGCACACCGCACTGGCTGATTAAACAGGCCATCTTCAATTATCTGGAAAAGCTGGAAAACGATGAGACGCTGCCTGAGCTGCCGGCGCTTCTGAACGGCGCCGCCAATGAAAGCGATGAAGCGGGTTCACCGGCGGAAGAGCCGTATCAACCGTTCCTCGAATTTGCCGAGCAGATCCTGCCGCAGTCGGTAAGCCGCGCGGCGATCACCGCCGCCTGGCGTCGCCCGGAAACCGACGCGGTGCCGATGCTGCTGGAACAGGCCCGTCTGCCGCAGTCGCTGGGCGAACAGGCGCACAAGCTGGCGTATCAGCTGGCGGAAAAACTGCGCAACCAGAAGACCGCCAGCGGCCGCGCCGGCATGGTGCAGAGTCTTCTGCAGGAGTTCTCCCTCTCCTCACAGGAAGGGGTGGCGCTGATGTGCCTGGCGGAAGCCCTGCTGCGTATTCCGGATAAAGCCACCCGCGATGCGCTGATCCGCGACAAAATCAGCAACGGCAACTGGCAGTCGCACATCGGCCGCAGCCCTTCGTTGTTCGTCAACGCCGCCACCTGGGGGCTGCTGTTTACCGGGAAACTGGTGTCGACCCATAACGAGACCAGCCTCTCCCGCTCCCTGAACCGCATCATCGGTAAGAGCGGCGAACCGCTGATCCGCAAGGGCGTGGATATGGCGATGCGCCTGATGGGCGAGCAGTTCGTCACCGGCGAAACCATCGCCGAAGCGCTGGCTAACGCCCGCAAGCTGGAAGAAAAAGGGTTCCGCTACTCCTACGATATGCTCGGCGAAGCGGCGCTGACCGCCGCCGACGCTCAGGCCTATATGGTCTCTTATCAGCAGGCGATCCACGCCATCGGCAAAGCCTCCAACGGCCGCGGCATTTATGAAGGGCCGGGCATCTCCATTAAGCTCTCCGCTCTGCACCCGCGCTACAGCCGCGCGCAGTATGACCGGGTGATGGAAGAGCTTTACCCGCGTCTGAAATCGCTGACCCTGCTGGCGCGCCAGTACGATATCGGCATCAACATCGACGCCGAAGAGGCCGATCGCCTGGAGATCTCCCTCGATCTGCTGGAAAAACTCTGTTTCGAGCCAGAGCTGGCCGGCTGGAACGGCATCGGCTTTGTTATTCAGGCCTACCAGAAGCGCTGTCCGTTTGTTATTGATTACCTGATTGACCTCGCCACCCGCAGCCGCCGTCGCCTGATGATCCGTCTGGTGAAAGGCGCCTACTGGGATAGCGAAATCAAACGCGCGCAGATGGAAGGCCTCGAAGGCTATCCGGTCTATACCCGCAAGGTTTACACCGACGTCTCCTACCTCGCCTGCGCGAAGAAGCTACTGGCGGTGCCGAACCTGATTTACCCGCAGTTCGCTACCCACAACGCCCATACCCTGGCGGCTATCTACCAGCTGGCGGGCCAGAACTACTACCCGGGCCAGTATGAGTTCCAGTGCCTGCACGGCATGGGCGAACCGCTGTACGAGCAGGTGGTGGGCAAAGTCGCCGACGGCAAACTGAACCGGCCGTGCCGGATCTACGCCCCGGTGGGCACCCACGAAACGCTGCTGGCGTATCTGGTGCGCCGTCTGCTGGAAAACGGCGCCAATACCTCTTTCGTCAACCGTATCGCGGACAATACCCTGCCGCTGGACGAGCTGGTGGCCGACCCGGTCAGCGCAGTAGAAAAACTGGCGCAGCAGGAAGGCCAGGCCGGCCTGCCGCATCCGAAAATCCCGCTGCCGCGTGATCTCTACGGCAGCGGCCGCAGCAACTCCGCCGGCCTCGATCTGGCGAACGAGCACCGTCTGGCCTCCCTCTCCTCTTCCCTGCTCAACAGCGCCCTGCATAAATGGCAGGCATTGCCGATGCTGGAGCAGCCAGTGGCCGAAGGCGAAATGCAGCCGGTGGTTAACCCGGCAGAGCCGAAAGATATCGTCGGCTACGTCCGCGAAGCCAGCGACGCCGAAGTGCAGCAGGCGCTGACCAGCGCTATCAACAATGCGCCGATCTGGTTCGCCACCCCGCCGCAGGAGCGCGCCGCCATTCTTGAGCGCGCCGCGGTGCTGATGGAAAGCCAGATGCCGACCCTGATGGGGATCCTGGTGCGCGAGGCGGGTAAAACCTTCAGCAACGCCATCGCCGAAGTACGCGAAGCCGTCGACTTCCTGCACTATTATGCCGGCCAGGTGCGCGACGATTTCGATAATGAAACCCACCGCCCGCTGGGCCCGGTGGTCTGTATCAGCCCGTGGAACTTCCCGCTGGCGATCTTCACCGGCCAGATTGCCGCCGCGCTGGCGGCCGGCAATAGCGTGCTGGCGAAACCAGCCGAGCAGACGCCGCTGATCGCCGCCCAGGGCGTGGCGATTCTGCTGGAGGCCGGCGTGCCGCCGGGCGTTATTCAACTGTTGCCGGGCCGCGGGGAAACCGTGGGCGCCGCGCTAACCTCCGATGAGCGCGTACGCGGCGTGATGTTCACCGGCTCCACCGAAGTGGCGACGCTGCTGCAGCGCAATATTGCCAGCCGCCTCGACCCCCAGGGTCGCCCGACGCCGCTGATCGCTGAAACCGGTGGGATGAACGCGATGATCGTCGACTCGTCGGCGCTGACCGAGCAGGTGGTGATCGACGTCCTGGCTTCCGCGTTCGACAGCGCCGGCCAGCGCTGCTCCGCCCTGCGCGTCCTCTGCCTGCAGGAGGAAGTCGCCGACCATACGTTGACCATGCTGCGCGGCGCCATGAGCGAGTGCCGGATGGGTAACCCGGGTCGGCTGACCACCGACATCGGCCCGGTTATCGATGCGGAAGCGAAAGAGAATATTGAACGCCATATTCAGGCGATGCGCGCCAAAGGACGCACCGTCTACCAGGCGGTGCGCGAGAATAGCGAAGACGCAAGCGAATGGCGCCACGGGACCTTTGTGCCGCCGACGCTTATCGAACTCGATAGCTTCGACGAGCTGAAAAAAGAGGTCTTCGGCCCGGTGCTGCACGTGGTGCGCTATAACCGTAACGAGCTGGACAAACTGGTGGAGCAGATTAACGCCTCTGGCTACGGCCTGACGCTCGGCGTGCATACCCGCATCGACGAGACCATCGCCCAGGTCACCGGCAGCGCGAAGGTGGGCAACCTGTACGTCAACCGCAATATGGTTGGCGCGGTGGTCGGCGTGCAGCCGTTCGGCGGCGAAGGGTTGTCCGGTACCGGTCCGAAAGCCGGCGGTCCGCTGTATCTGTACCGTCTGCTCTCCAGCCGTCCGCAGGACGCGGTTGGCGTGACCTTCGCCCGCCAGGATGCGGAGCGCCCGCTGGACGCCCAGCTGAAAACGCTGCTGGAAAAACCGCTGCAGGCGCTGCAGCAGTGGGCGGCGGGCCGTCCTGAGCTGCAGGCGCTGTGCCAGCAGTACAGCGAGCAGGCGCAAAGCGGCACCCAACGCCTGCTGCCGGGGCCAACCGGCGAGCGCAATACCCTGACGCTGATGCCGCGCGAGCGCGTGCTGTGCGTGGCGGATAATGAACAGGATGCGCTGATCCAGCTGGCGGCTGTGCTGGCGGTGGGTTGTGAAGTACTGTGGCCGGACAGCGCCCTGCAGCGCGATCTGGCGAAGAAGCTGCCGCGAGAGGTCAGCGAGCGCATTCGCTTTGCCAAAGCGGAGCAGTTACCTGGCCAGGCCTTCGACGCGGTTATCTACCACGGCGATTCCGACCAGCTGCGCGAGCTGTGCGAGCAGGTGGCGGCGCGCGATGGGGCGATAGTCTCCGTGCAGGGCTTCGCCCGCGGCGAAACCAACCTGCTGCTGGAGCGGCTGTATATTGAGCGCTCGCTGAGCGTTAACACCGCGGCGGCAGGCGGTAACGCCAGCCTGATGACCATCGGCTAAAACAGGCGCCCCCGGTGGCGCTGCGCTTACCGGGGCTACATAACACCGCCAAAGAGTAGCCCGGATAAGACGCTGTGCGCCGCCATCCGGGAGAGCGGCGCTGTGTTCATCCCCGGTGGCGCTGCGCTTACCGGGGCTACCTGTCTCATGGCACGGGGGGCGGCCTGTATTGTAGGTCGGGTAAGCGTAGCGCCACC
>NZ_PJDK01000062.1:0-32097 GCF_002837615.1 Klebsiella sp. X1-16S-Nf21 | reverse complement strand
CGGCCAGCCATGCCCGCCAGGTTTGCGCTTGCTGCAGGCGGCGTTCAAAGAAGGTGCTATCGATGGCTTCATTGCGGTCGAAGGTCCACACGCGGGCGCGGATCTGCGACGACGGCGAGTAAGCGCCGCGGGCCAGCCATTTTCCCTGATGGTCAACAATATCGATGGTTTCACCGCTGCGGGCTTTACCCTCCATGCGGGCGACGCCGCCTGAGAAAATCCACGGATGGCGACGCAGCAGGGATTTCTCGCGTCCTTTGGCTAACACTAAGCGGGGGAATAGGGAATCTGTCATGGAGCTACCTTTAAGCAACGGGAATGTCGGCACCGAAAAATGGCGCGTAGAGTAGCACACCTGGCGCACGCAAGCATCTTTCGCCCGGCAGGCACAGGTGAGCGTTTCGGCACAAAATGCAGGCGCTTCGGCACATTCAGTTTGTGCGGACTCTCATACCCTGTTTTCTCACCCCAACGAGGAGCAGACGATGAAAACAGGTATCCGCATGGCCGTGGCGATGGTCGCGGCAGTGAGTAGTGGCGCGATGGCTGCGCCGTTTAGCGTGAGCAGCGATGATATGCATGACGGGCAGGCGCTGGCCCGGAAGCACTGGTTTGCCGGTTTCGGCTGTACCGGAGGCAATGTCTCTCCGCAGCTGGCATGGAAAAATGCCCCGGCGGGGACGCGAAGCTTCGCGGTCACTGTCAGAGATCCCGATGCGCCTACCGGCAGCGGCTGGTGGCACTGGACGGTGGTCAATATCGCCAGCAGCGTCTTTTCGCTGCCCGCTGGCGCGGGAGATAAAAACAGCGCTACACTGCCGGGCGGAGCGGTACAGGGCCGCAACGATTTTGGCTATGCCGGTTTCGGCGGCGCCTGTCCGCCGGCGGGAGATAAACCGCATCGCTACCGCTTTACGGTATGGGCGCTGGATGTCCCTACGCTGCCGGTGGATGCCGGGGCCAGCGGGGCGCTGGTCGGCTATCTGTTACACAGCCATGCTCTCGCCAGCGTACAGTTGACGGCGATGGCCGGGCGCTAAAATAAAGGGTCGATCCGATGGAGAGTATCCACTTTCAGCATAACGCCTTAACCGCGGCAGAGGTCACCACCCGACGGCTGTGCAGACTGCATCGGGTGCGGCTATTCTCCCCGGCGCTCTGTCGGGTGAAACGCGGCAGCAAAGTGATTGTGCAAGGGGAGAGCCGGGTGCTGGCGACGCCGCAACAGCTGATTGTGTTGCCGGCTGACGTTGAGCTGGAGGTGATTAACCAGCCGGAGAACGGCCTGTTTTGCTCCGATCTGCTGTCGCTGACCCCCGAGCTGCTGACGACGTTTAAGACCCGTTATCTCAGCGAACCACCCCCAGGGCGTCTGACCTCGCTCTGCGCCCCGGTGACGACAGAGCTGGCGTTTATGTGGCAAAGCGTTCTGCAGGCGGTGCGGGAGGGATTATCCACCTCTCTACAGCTCCACCAGACTATGGGCCTGCTGCTGGCCCTGCACGAGGCGGGCTATGCGGGCCCGCTGCTCGTCGAGCGGCAGCAGGATCTGTCGGCGCAGGTTCGACAACTGGTCATGCTGTCGCCGGCGCAGGCATGGAGCGTGTCGCGGGTGGCGAAAATGCTCTTTCTCGGCGAGTCCACGCTGCGCCGTCGGCTGCAGCAGGAATCGCAGAGTTTTCGCCAGATCGTCGAGGAGGTGCGGATGGCTCACGCCCTGGGGCAGCTGCAGACCACCTCGCGGCCAATAGGCGAAATCGCGCAGAACAGCGGATATCAGTCGGGATCGCGCTTTACCGCGCGCTTCCGTCAGCATTATGGTTTACTGCCGAAGCACGTACGCTGAGCGAATTTGCTATCCTCAGCGTAAAGTGTGAGCGAAAAGGAGATGATAATGGCCAGTATCTGCACGATGGCATGGGTTTACGGTTCGGTTCAGGGCGTGGGATTTCGCTATTCAACACAGCGGGAAGCGCTGCAACTGGGGTTGACCGGCTATGCCCGTAATCTGGACGACGGCGGGGTGGAAGTGCTTGCCTGCGGCGAGGCAGAGCAGGTGGAGAAACTCATCGCCTGGCTGAAAGCCGGGGGGCCGCGCAGCGCGCGGGTTGACCGGGTGTTAACCGAACCCCATCAACCCACCCGCAGCTGGGAAAAATTCGCGATTCTCTATTAGATGCACTTCACCGGCTTCGGCAGCCCGGCGATTTTGGTCGCCTGTTTGGCGGGGCCTTTCGGGAACAGGCGATAGAGATAGCGGCTGTTGCCTTTCTCTTCGCCAAACTTGTTGGCCATCGCCTTCACCAGCATGCGGATCGCCGGAGAGGTGTTGAACTCAAGGTAAAACTCGCGCACAAAGCGCACCACTTCCCAGTGTTCAACGGCGAGCGTTATCCCTTCCTGCGCGGCAATGACTTCCGCCATCGCCTCGCTCCACTGGGTGGTATCTTTCAGATAGCCTTCGCTATCCGTTTCAATTTCGTTGCCTTCAAAAATAAACATGATTTTTCACATACCGCCTGAAACTGGCCGCAGTGTAGCAAAAAAAAAGGCCCCGCATAAGCGAGGCCTCGGTGAAGCAGGGGAGCGGTTAGTCCCGGCTGGCGAAGCCCAGGATGCTCAGCAGGCTGACAAAGATGTTGTACAGCGAGACATACAGGCTGACCGTGGCGCGGATGTAGTTGGTTTCACCGCCGCGGATGATGTTGCTGGTCTCGAACAGGATGGCACCCGAAGAGATCAGGATGAACACCGCGCTAATCGCCAGATGAAGCGCCGGCAGCTGCAGGAACAGGTTAGCGACCATACCAATCAGGACGACCACCACGCCCGCCATCAGCATTCCGCCGAGGAATGACATATCTTTGCGCGTCGTCAGCACGTAGGCCGAGCAGCAGAAGAAGACCAGTGCGGTGCCGCCCAGCGCCAGGCCGATCAAATCGCCCATGCCGGCAGAAAGGTACGCGTTCAGCATCGGCCCAAGGATATAGCCGAGGAACCCAGTGAAAGCGAAGGCGGAAATAATCCCGGTGGGTTTATTCGCCGTTTTGTAGGTCAGGAACATCAGACCGTACATCCCCACGAGGGTTAAAATCAGCCCCGGGGAAGGGAGCATCAGCACCGTGCTGGCGGTGGCGGTGATAGCGGAAAACGCCAGCGTCAGGCTGAGCAGGAAGTAGGTGTTACGCAGAACCTTGTGCGTGCTGAGCAGCGAGGAACGGTCACGCGATGATGTAATTATGCGATCCATGAGTCACTCTCTTATGACAGATGTAATTAGGGATAAAGAATAAGAAAAACAAGCGTGAAGCCCTAATGCTTTTACCCATCTTTACTTAGCTTTTGCCGCTTTTGTCCAGCATAAAATTCTACATGGATTGGGAAAAGCGATATGTTTTCGCGTTTCGCTTCGGTGAGCCGATCGAAATCTTATAGGTTGCTGAAATATATTGCTTTATTTAAATTCTGCGACTAAGTGTGGAAGGGGGAATAACTCCGTACGTTAAAGGCAAAGGGAAATGACATTACACCAAAACAATCACATCACGCGAACGTTCCTGGCAATGAGTCTGATGGTCATAACCGGCGGGGCGCTGGCGGCACAGGTGCCGCCTGGCACCCAGCTGGCGGAAAAGCAGGAGCTGGTCAGAAATAACGGCAGTGAACCTGCCTCACTCGATCCGCATAAAGTCGAGAGCGACATCGAATTCAACATCATTAGCGATCTCTTTGAAGGACTGGTCAGCGTGACGCCTGCGGGGGCGATCCAGCCCCGGCTGGCGGAGCGCTGGGAAAACAAGGACAACCTGTTATGGACCTTCCATTTACGACCCGGTCTGACCTGGTCCGACGGCACGGCCATCACGGCGCAGGATATCGTCTGGAGCTGGCAACGGCTGGTCTCGCCGGCCACCGCTTCCCCCTATGCGAGCTATCCCGGCAATATGCATATCGCCAACGCCCGCGAAATTGCCCTGGGGCAACAGGGACCCGAGACGCTGGGGGTGAAAGCGCTGAATGACTCCACGCTGCAGGTCACTCTGAACCAGCCGAATGCCGCTTTCCTGGCGATGCTGGCGCACCCTTCGCTGGTACCGATCGACAAAGTGCTGGTGGAGCGTTTTGCCGATAAATGGACCCGACCAGAGCATATCGTCACCAGCGGCCCGTATAAGCTGACCCAATGGGTGGTAAATGAGCGGCTGGTGGCTGAACGTAATGCGAAGTACTGGGATAATGCGCACACCGTTATTAATAAAGTGACTTACCTGCCCATCTCTTCGGAGGCTGCCGATGTCAACCGCTACAAAGCGGGGGAGATCGATATTGTTTATACGGTGCCGATCAATCAGTTTGCGCAGTTGCAGAAAACCATGGGCGATCAGCTGGACGTTTCGCCGCAGCTGGCGACCTATTACTACGAATTCAATACTACCCGCCCGCCGTTTAACGACGCCCGCGTGCGGCGCGCGCTGAATATGGCGCTTGATAAAGATATCATTGCCGGAAAAGTGCTTGGCCAGGGGCAGCGACCGGCCTGGGTGATCAGCCAGCCGGATATCGGCGGCGTGACGCTGCACAACCCGGACTACGCCAGCTGGCCGCGCGAGAAGCGGATTGCTGAGGCGAAAAAACTGCTGGCGCAGGCGGGGTATGATGACAGTCACCCATTGGTCTTTACCCTGCTGTATAACACCTATGAGTCGCACCAGCGTATCGCCATCGCCGCCAGCTCTATGTGGAAGAAAAACCTCGGCGTCGAGGTGAAGCTGCAGAACCAGGAGTGGAAGACGATGCTGGATACCATGCATACCCATAACTTTGACGCCGTCCGCTATGCCTGGATCGCCGATTACGACGATGCCGCCACTTTCCTCAATACGTTCCGTACCGGTGATAGCGAGAACACCAGTCAGTACAGCAACCCTGCTTACGATGAGGCCCTGCGCAATGCGGCGAAAGCCTCCGACGTAGCGACACGGGGCAAATACTATCAGCAGGCGGAAGATCTGCTGGCGCAGGATGTTCCCGCCATTCCGGTCTATCACTATGTGCGTACCCATTTAGTGAAACCCAGGGTGGGCGGTTTCACGCCGGATAAGCTGGGGTATTACTACACCAAAGACATGTACATTAAAAAATAGCCCTCTGGATAGCGGTGAGGGCGCTGATTTTCTGTGCGAACTGCCTGAAATTCAGACGAATAACACAAGATTGTTTGTTTTTAAGGCAGTTGAACAAAATGGTGCTTTACAGCATCCGCCGAGGTGTTTATAGTGCGCCTCACACCGGAAGTGTGGCCGAGCGGTTGAAGGCACCGGTCTTGAAAACCGGCGACCCGAAAGGGTTCCAGAGTTCGAATCTCTGCGCTTCCGCCATATAAAAGAAGGGGTTACCGAAAGGTAACCCCTTTTTGCTTTTACCTGTAGCCGTCCTGACTGCACTTCACCTTCACCTCCCGACTCCGCAAACCCGCCATGTCTGTAGCGTTATCGCTGGCGAAAAGGTGACGATCAATCCATTGCAAATGGTTGTTATTTTAATTATTCAGCCTCTTGTTATAAACGGCAATGGTGCTGAGGAATAAAAACCATACGGCAAAATATCTTCGTCTATACTTGGAAAAATGATGATTTACCTGCCATGGTTTTTACGCAGATACAGAGACCAGAGAGGTCAGCATGCCTGACATTAACCCGCAAAATATCAAAGAATTACGGGCGTTGGTTGAACAGCAATTACAGTACACATTGTGTGTTAGCTTAAATAAAGCTACGCATGGCGATATTTTTAACGCGGTGGCGCTGGCCATTCGTCATTTTCAACAGGACCATTTTTTGTTGAGCCAGACGCGGCAACGTGAAGAACGTAAAAAGCGCGTTTACTATCTGTCGATGGAGTTTTTACTGGGACAGTCGCTGCGTAATAACCTTTTGAATATGAATTTACTGGCGGAGATGCACCAGGTGGTGAATGACCTGGGGTTTGATCTTGACCACCTTCTTGACGAAGAGCCCGACGCCGCGCTGGGTAACGGAGGGTTAGGGCGCTTAGCCGCCTGTTTTATCGATTCGATGGCCACCCTTGATATTGCCGCATCCGGGCATGGCATCAAATACGAATATGGTCTTTTTCGCCAATCCTTTCAAAATGACCAGCAGATCGAGCATCCGGATGACTGGCATTCCATGCACTCCCCGTGGTTGGTCGAACATCATGCTCAGCAAATCCTGATCCCGCTGGGAGGTTATATTGAACACAGCGAAGATGTTGATGGCAATTACAATCCAATGTGGCTGGGCTGGAAAACGATTATCGGTATACCCCATGACTATTTCGTTTCCGGTTACCGGGATACGACGACCAACAAGCTGCGGCTTTATAGCGCGGTGGCCTCTGACTCCTTTAATATCCATATTTTCAATCGCGGTGATTATATCAAGGCGGTGAGTGATAAAATCGCGTCGGAGAATATTTCAAAAATACTCTATCCATCCGATGAGGTGCTGACCGGAAAAGAGCTGCGGCTGACGCAAGAGTATTTTCTGGTGGCCTGTACGCTGCGGGATATATTTCGCGACTATGCCGAGGTTAATGACGATATTACTTTCCTGCCGCAGCATGTGGCGATTCAGCTGAATGACACCCATCCGGCATTAGCGGTGGTGGAGCTGATGCGTATCCTCGTCGATGAACACCGGCTGCCCTGGGAGCAGGCGTGGGAGATAACGCAAAACACCTGTGCCTACACGAATCATACGTTGATGCCGGAAGCGCTGGAGACCTGGCCGGTGACGCTGTTTGAAAAACTGCTGCCGCGTCATTTGCAAATTATATTTGAGATCAACCATCGCTTCCTTGAAGAGGTAGCCCGGCGCTGGCCGGATAAAAATCATCTGTTATCCTCGCTGTCTTTAATCGACGAACATCACGATAAGCAAATCCGTATGGCCAATCTGGCGATTGTCGGTAGCCATCGCGTGAACGGGGTAGCATGGCTGCATTCGGAACTGGTCAAGAAACAACTGGTGCCCGACTTCTATTTTATGACCCCGGAGAAATTCATTAATCAGACCAATGGCGTCACGCCGCGACGCTGGGTGCAGCAGGCTAACCCCGGCCTGGCAGCATTTTTGCACCAACAGCTGGGGGAAGGGTGGCCAACCGATTTACCCTTGCTGTCCAGTCTGGAAAGCCTGGCCGATGATACTGCTGTTATTGATAATATCCGGGCCATTAAATTTGCCAACAAAACCGCGCTCAGCCAGCTGGTCGCTCAACGCTATGGCATCGCCCTCGATCCGCTGGCGATGTTTGATTGTCAGGTCAAACGTATTCATGAATATAAGCGTCAGTTGCTCAATATTCTTCACGTGATCGCGCTTTATCTGGATATCAAAGAGACAGGGAAAACTATCGCGCCTAAGGTGCATTTGTTTGCGGGTAAAGCGGCGCCGGGCTATCGGATGGCGAAGCTGATTATTCAGTTGATTAATACCGTCGCCCGGAAAATTAACCGCGACCCGCAGGTTGCCGGGCAGCTTAAAGTGGTTTTCCTCGAAGATTATAAAGTTTCGCTGGCGGAAAAAATCATTCCGGCCACAGATCTCTCCGAGCAAATTTCCACCGCCGGGACCGAGGCGTCCGGCACCAGCAATATGAAGTTTGCCATGAACGGCGCGTTAACCATCGGCACCTATGATGGGGCGAATATCGAAATCCGCGAGGCCGTGGGGATCGATAATTTTTATCTGTTTGGCGCCGTGGCGGAAGAGATTGAAGAGAGCCGGCGCCTTGGGCATCACCATAATTTCTATCATCAGAACCCGGCTATGGCGCGTGTTGTCGATACCCTCGTGTCTGGGTTGTTCACCAGCGATCGTGAGCTGTTTGCACCACTTCACCACATGTTGACTGAGGGCGATCATTACTGTCATTTACTGGATTTCGACAGTTATTGTCAGGCCCAGCGGCAGGCGATGGCCGATTTTGAACTGCCGGAACAATGGCACCGTCGGGCCTTACTCAATATTTGTCGGATGGGAGAATTTTCCAGCGACAGAACCATACGTGGCTACGCCCGGGATATTTGGGGTATCACCTGCTAAAGAGAGAACACGCCGGCCGAAAAAGGGACTCGTCGACGGATATCAGTCACTATTGAGGATGAGCATGAACGTTGAATTACATACCGAGCAGGGCGTAAAAATTATTGTACCTCTTGTGCGCCGACTGGATGCTTCCGTCGTGCAGGCGTTTAAGCAGCAGGTTCTGGAGGCTATCGACCCGGATACCAAAAACGTGCTGCTGGATCTGAGCCACGTCGATTTCATCGACAGTAGTTGTCTTGGCGCGCTGGTATCCATTCTGAAAAGCGTCAACGGTCAGGGCGAGTTGGCGCTGTGTTCACTCAATGACACGATTAAAAACCTGTTTAAGCTCACCCGCATGGATCGCATCTTTTCCATTAAGGAGACTCGACAGGATGCGCTGAACACGTTCACTCAGTGATGACGTTGGTGCAGGCCCGCGGGTTATGGAGCGCCCGCTCATTCTTCGACAATCCGCGCCTTCGGTTTGCTCAGCAGGAGCATCACCAGCGCGACGTAGGGCATCGGCTTCCAGAAATAGTAGCCCTGCAGCAGATGAATATTCTGGCGATTGAGATACTCCAGCTGGACCTGGGTTTCGACACCCTCGGCAATGATGCGCAGTGACAGCGTCCGGGCCATCTCTATCACGCAGTCCAGCAGCTTGCTTGACGGCGCCTCCCCGGTTACCCGGCCGACAAAACTCTGATCGATTTTGATATAGTCGAAAATCAGCTCGTGGAGACAGGAAAGCCCGGAATAGCCGGTGCCAAAGTCGTCCAGCGCGATGGAAAACCCGCGGGAGTGTAACGTATTGAGCTTGTCCACGACCGCGTCGTTGAGCAACAGCGGCTCCTGCTCCGTGATCTCCAGCATCAGCTTCACCGCTTTCCCCTCAAAGCCGCGCTGATAGTGCAGGCAGTCATCGATAAATGACGGGGCGTTAATGTGTGACACGCTGATATTCAGGCCAATATGAAACCCATCCGGCAGCTTACTGAAGATGGGATTCATCTGGGCGGCGACCTGCGCCATCAGGCTGCGGGTCAGCGGGATAATTAAGCCGGTACGTTCGGCCAGTGGAATAAATTCCGCGGGCGAACGCCGCTGTGTGGTAGCATTTTTCCAGCGGGCGAGAATTTCCACACCGTATATCTCCCCCGTTTTCCCATTCACGACGGGCTGGTAGAAGGGAACGATATACCCTTGGGCGATGGCGTAGCGCAGGTTTTCTTCTTCAGAGGTATAGACATTCAGGTATTTGCGCAGCAGGAAATAAAATAATAGCGAGACAGAGAAAATGAAAATCAGCAGACCGAAGCCATTTTGAAATAAGCGACTGGGGCTAAAAAAAGGCGACTCGGGATAGATAATGCGAAACGGGTAGTCCGGTGAGCTAAATATATCCTGATGCGGGCTGGCTTTCAGCGGCCCCACATCGCCATATCTGGCGATCATCTGATGGTTGACCGAGAGCGCCAGCCCGGCGTTATCCTCATCGCTATACAAGGCATCGCGCAAATGGATGTCGCTGATACTGACAATGACTCTCACCTGCGCTGAACGCGTATGATAGATCAGCACCGGCCGCTTGTTAACCATCATCCTGGCGGGCAGCAGCTGCAGCTTCTCATCAGGCAAGGATTCCGGATGGAGCGTCAGGACTCGGTTGCCGGGGAGTGATGAGCACCACACCTGGCCATCTTTTATCAGCAGAATAGTGCGCAGATGCGGCTGCAGGGCGGCCTCCGTTCCGAGCTGAAATTGACCCTGACCAGAGCAACCGCTGCGGCTAACGTTCAGCGCCGTGGCCGTCGCCGCATGGGCCTCATCCAGAATGGCTGCGATCTTTTTCGCCGCCTGACGGGCGGCCGCGACATGAGTCGCCTGGTCCGAATGCCACAGTTGCCAGTTAATGACGAACACGCCAGCAAGAAACACCACCAGCGCCAGGGAAAAGGCAATCCATGCGTTTCGCCGCTTTATCTCTTTCATTTATCGTGCGTGCCAGGGTGAGTGTGCATAAAGTTAATCATCCCTCTGACGGTAAAGGCTTTTTAATGATCGTAGAAGGGGGATATCTTTCGTGATGACGGCGCATATTAAAAACATGATCAGTATCACAATACCCGCCAGCAAAGACCGCAGATAACGTGCAGAGGCGGCTGTTCTGTCACGAAGGTAATAAAAAAATCGCAGCTTAATGTTTTCTTAATCTAAATTTCGGGGATGGATGGTTTTAAGCATTTTCTAATCCCTAATAACCGACCGGCGCTATTTTTTGCTTTTTTAAGTTTATGATAATTGTTTTCATTATCATTCTTTTTTTGCTGTGATTTAATCCTCTCCGCTCAGGCTATTTACCGTTTATTGCCCTATTTCATTAAGGATGCGTTCATGAAATTTCGCTTATCGCCCCTCCGTACGGCAGCGCTGGTTGCCGCTTCTCTGTTTCTGGCGCCGCAGGGGATGGCGGCTGACGTTCAGAACGGGATTGTGGTTTACAACGCCCAGCACGAAAATCTGGTGAAGTCGTGGGTGGATGGATTCACCAAAGAGACCGGTATTAAGGTCACGCTGCGCAATGGCGATGACAGTGAGCTGGGTAATCAGCTGGTTCAGGAAGGCTCCGCGTCGCCGGCCGATGTGTTTCTGACCGAGAACTCGCCGTCGATGGTGCTGGTCGATAATGCCAAACTTTTCGCCCCGCTGGATGCCGCCACCCTGCAGCAGGTTCCGGCGCAGTACCGTCCGCAGCATGGTCGCTGGATCGGCATCGCCGCGCGCAGCACCGTTTTTGTCTACAACCCGGCGAAAATCAGCGAGGCGCAGCTGCCGCATTCCCTGATGGATCTGGCAAAACCGGAGTGGAAAGGGCGCTGGGCGGCTTCGCCATCGGGGGCTGATTTCCAGGCTATCGTCAGCGCGATGCTGGCGCTGAAGGGTGAGCAGGCGACTCTCGACTGGCTGAAGGCGATGAAAACCAACTTTGTCGCTTACAAAGGCAATAGCACGGTGATGAAAGCGGTCAACGCCGGGCAGATCGACGGCGGGGTGATCTACCACTACTACCGCTTCGTCGATCAGTCAAAAACCGGCGAAAACAGTAAAAACACCCAACTGTATTACTTCAAACACCAGGATCCGGGCGCCTTCGTCAGCATTTCCGGTGGCGGTGTGCTGGCTTCCAGCAAACATAAGGCGCAGGCGCAGGCCTTTATTAAATGGATCACCGGCAAGCAGGGGCAGGATGCACTGCGCACCAATAACGCCTTCGAGTATGCCGTGGGGGTAGATGCGGCCTCTAACCCGAAACTGACCCCGCTGAAAGATCTGGATGCACCGAAGGTAGAACCTTCCTCGCTGAACAGTAAAAAGGTCATTGAGCTGATGACGCAGGCTGGCCTGCTCTGATCCTGAGGAAGTGATGTTGCTATGTCTGTTCTGAGTTTGTCGCTCGGAAAGAAAACAGGACGCCTGCCCGAGCGCAGGCGTCCTGCATTTCCGATGGTGGCGTTAGCGCTGCTGTTTTCATTGCTGGCGCTGTTGCCGTTAGGGTTTGTGGTGGCGGTTGGGTTCGACACCGGCTGGCCGACCATTAAAGCGCTGGTCTTTCGTCCGCGGGTAGGGGAGCTGCTCAGCAATACCCTGTGGCTGACGGTGCTGGCGGTCCCCATCAGTATTTTGCTCGGCGTGACGCTAGCCTGGCTGACGGAACGTACTGCCCTTGCCGGTCGGCAGCTGTGGTCGGCGCTGGCGGTAGCCCCGCTGGCGATCCCGGCCTTTGTCCAGAGCTACGCCTGGGTCAGTGCCGTGCCTTCGCTGCATGGCCTCTCCGCCGGGGTGTTTCTCTCGGTGCTCGCCTACTATCCGCTTATTTATATGCCGGTGGCGGCCGTGCTGCGCCGCCTCGATCCCACCCTTGAAGATGTCGCCGCGTCGCTGGGCACGCCGCCGTGGAAAGTGTTCTTCCGGGTGGTGCTCCCGCAGCTGCGTCTGGCAATCTGCGGCGGTGCGCTGCTGGTGGCCCTGCATCTGCTGGCGGAATATGGCCTGTATGTGATGATCCGCTTCGATACCTTCACGACCGCTATTTACGATCAGTTCCAGTCGACCTTCAGCGGTCCGGCCGCCAATATGCTGGCAGGCGTGCTGGCCTTGTGCTGCCTGGCGATCCTGCTGCTTGAGAGCGCCTCACGCGGTAAAGCGCGTTACGCGCGTATCGGCGCCGGGGCGGCCCGCGAGCAGAAGCGGCTTGTGCTGGGTAAAGGGGCCGCTTTTGGCGCGCAGCTACTGCTTCTGCTGCTGGTGATGCTGGCGATGGGGGTTCCCTTACTGGTCCTGTGCCGCTGGCTATGGCTGGGCGGCATCGACAACTGGCTGCATGCCGATCTCTGGCATTCTCTGCGCCAGACCCTGCTCCTGGGGGCGGGCGGGGCGCTGCTGACAACGGTTTGCGCGATCCCCATTGCGTGGCTCGGCGTGCGCTATCCGCGCCCGCTGTTCCGCCTGCTGGAGGGGTGTAATTACATCACCAGCTCGCTGCCCGGCATCGTCACCGCGCTGGCGCTGGTGACGGTCACCATCCACTACGCCCGTCCGGTGTACCAGACCGAAGTGACGCTGTTTCTGGCCTATCTGTTGATGTTTATGCCGCGTGCGCTGATTAACCTGCGCGCCGGTATCGCGCAGGCGCCGGTGGAGCTGGAAAACGTTGCCCGTAGTCTCGGACGCAGTCCGGCCCGCGCCCTGTGGAGTATCACTATGCGGCTTGCCGCGCCGGGGGCGGCCGCAGGTGCCGCGCTGGTGTTCCTTGGCGTCAGCAATGAGCTCACCGCCACACTACTGCTTTCGCCGTTAGGCACCCGCACCTTGTCGACCGGTTTCTGGGCGTTAACCAGTGAGATCGACTACGTAGCGGCGGCACCGTACGCGCTATTGATGATTGTCATTTCGCTGCCGCTGACCGCGGTTCTTTATATGCAGTCGAAAAAAATGGCAGGGTTGTAACATGCTGGAATTGTCTTCTATTTCGAAATCCTTCGCTGATGCGCTGGTCCTCGATAATCTCAATCTGACCGTAGCGCCGGGGAGCCGGACGGCCATTGTTGGTCCGTCCGGCTCGGGGAAGACCACGTTGCTGCGCATTCTCGCCGGTTTTGAAACGCCCGATCGCGGGCGGATCGTCATGCACGGTAAGTCTCTGTTTGCCGACGGTGTGTTTGTCCCCGCCCACCAGCGACGGATCGGCTATGTTCCGCAGGAAGGGGCGCTGTTTCCTCATCTTAATGTTGCGGACAATATCGCCTGGGGGCTCGACGCCAGCCGTGAGGAGAAGCGTCGCCGCGTGGGAGCGCTAATGGAGATGGTCGCCCTCGACCCTGGTCTGGCGAGTCACTGGCCACACGAAATTTCCGGTGGCCAGCAGCAGCGTGTTGCCCTGGCCCGCGCGCTGGCTCAGCAGCCGGCGCTGATGCTGCTGGATGAGCCGTTTTCTGCACTGGATACCGGGCTGCGCGCCAGCACACGCAAAGCGACGGCGGACCTGCTGGCCGAGACGGGGATCGCCTCGATTCTGGTGACTCATGACCAGAACGAGGCGCTGTCGTTCGCTACGCAGGTGGCGGTAATGCGTCAGGGGCGCTTCGCCCAGGTTGGAACCCCGCTGACGGTTTACTCGCAGCCGGTGGATGAAGAGACGGCGTTATTTCTTGGCGATGCCCTGATCCTCCCCGCACGCCTTAGCCCCGGCCGGGCAAGCTGCGCGCTGGGGGACCTGGCGACGGACGCACTGCATCCTGCTGGCGAAGGTAGGGTGATGCTGCGTCCGGAACAGCTGAGCGTCAGTGTGAGCGGGCCGCAGGAAAGTACCGCCATTATCCGCGATGTCGATTTCTCAGGCCAGCTTTCCACGTTGACGCTGTCGATGGCTGGGCACGAGCGGCCGATTGTCCTGCGAACCGTGAGCCAGCCGGCGTGGCAGCCCGGCGCGATGGTGAGACTGACGGTCAGCGGCAAGGCGCGAGTGTTTAGCGGCTAATCCCTGAGCAGGCGGCGCCGGCTATCGACGGCGCCGCACGGAAAGCTAATTAGATGGCGGATGAAGCCGCTAGTATCCGCGCCACTGACCTCGTCGCCATGGAGTGGTAGTACGTTGGAACAATTCCGCGGGGTCAGTCCAGTTCCCGCCATTTTACCGAACCGTCGCTTTTTCATTCGTCCCGCTACGCTTAACTGTTATCCTGTCTCGCGATCGGCCCTGTTGTTACCATGAGACACCGCTATGCCTGAACTCCATACTCCTGCGAATCGCCCCGGCCCGGCTGCTGTGGCCCGGGTGACGCTCCTGCCTGCGCTGCTGGTTATCGTCGCTGTTGCTGTCGGCTGCGCCCTGGTGTCGCCTCCGGTCGGTACACGACACGAGATCCTGACTAACCCCGGCCTCTATATCGATCTGCTGGCGTTGTTGTTTCTGGTGTTTATGCTGTGGAGCTCGGCGAAGGTGCGGATGAGCCACATTGCCGTCAACTGGGTACGCTATGGGCTGCTGTTGTGGATTGCCGGCGGCACCTTTGATGTGATGGATGAGATCGTGGTTCAGCCGCGCTGGATGGGCTACTACTGCGAAGATCTGCTGCGCCTCTCCGGGATGCTGCTGACCGTGGTGGGGGTCTACAAAATTATTGAGCGAATCAATTTGCTGTACGTCGATGCGCGCTCGCAATCCCTGAAGGATGAACTGACCCAGTTACCCAACCGGCGTTTTTTCATTGATACCATTCGCGAGAAGTCCGGGCATGCGCTGGGACTCATGATTCTGGATATCGATTTTTTTAAGAAAATCAACGATAGCTGGGGCCACCTGGTGGGGGATGAAGTGTTATTTTCGCTGGGGAAACAGCTGGCGAAACTAACCAGCGAGCAGGTCCAGCCGGCGCGGATCGGTGGGGAAGAGTTCGCCATTATCGTCGATGGCCTGTCGGAGCCCGAGCTGCACGCTCTGGCGCAGTCGATCCTTGCTAACGCTCGCACCATCCTGATCAATCATCAGACGCCGCTGTCGATCAGCATTGGCGTCGGAACCTGGCGGCCAGGCGAAGCGCAGGAGACGTTTATCCGTAAAGTCGACGAGGCGCTGTACAAGGCCAAGCATAACGGCCGCGGCCGCGTGGAGTGGGCGCCATCTGCCGGTGCGGCAGGTTAGGCCTGCTGCGCGCTACGGCAGTGTCGCCGATACTCCGATGGCGAGCGTTCTGTGTAGCGTTTAAAAACCCGGCAAAAATAGTTGCTGTCGACAAAGCCGCAATTGTGCGCAATCTCTTTCACCTTCAGGTCATAGCCGCGCAATAGCTGCTTCGCCTTTTCCAGACGGACACGGGTCAGATATTCATTAAATCCCACCGAGCCTGATTTCTGAAAAATATGCGAAAGATAGTTGGGCGTGATGTGAAAACGTTTGGCTACCGATTCCCGCGTCAGCGGTAGACTGAGATTTTCCTCGAGGTAGTCCTGGACGGCGAGAAACAGATCCCGGCTGCGGCTGACGCGCATCTCCAGCCCGACCAGCTGTTCACGACAATGACTCAGCAGCGCGGCGATCACCAGTCGCGCGGTCAGCGGATCGGGCTGCAGGCTGACTTCATTCAGGCTCAGCAACAGGTAGGAACCCACGCGCGGCCCAAGCCGGGAAACGCTCTGTTTTTCCGTGTGCAGGCTTTTTCCGTCCCAGCGCTGAATACTGAATCCCAGTTTCTGCCGACCAAACAGAATGCTCAGGGTAGTGGCCGGACCGGTCCACTGCGGCAGCGTCCACTTCCCCGCCTGCACGTACAGTACCTGCAGCGTGGTTAACGTCGAGGCCGCCAGCGGCAGTCCCTGTTCATTCAGTTGGCCCTCCAGCACAATTTCCAGACGCGGAAACGGCACGTTGAAGGCGAGGGCAGGCACGGAGATATCCGGCTCAGGAAATCTCACCTGTAGGTGATCTTTTTGACCGATTAACCGATGCAGTATATCCGGCAGATCTTCAATCATTCTTTGCCCTCAGCATGCGCATTATCCTGTTGATGGTAATCTATTTTTTCCTTCCCGGCAGCGTTAGTTTAGCCATTTTGCGCAGCGGATTGCCGGCCAGCTGTAGCGCATGCATCGCCGGAAAAGAGATTATTGATGTCCATCACACTTTGTGGGCTCGCGTACGTATGTCCAGTTTTTTGTAGCGCTCGCCTCGTGTCATGCCGCGGAGGGACCAGTAGAGTTTGTTTGTGTTATCGGAACGTTAAAAAGGAACGTAAAATGAACTCATCATCGGCTAACTTTCTCGATGCGTTAGGCGCCAGCCAGACGCTCAGCGCGCAAATGAAACACGAGCTCGACACCCTCGGCTACACCGTCGTGCATAACGTCGTTGACGCCCAGTGGCTGAGCGAAATGCGCCTGCTCATTGACACCCTGGTTGAACGCGAAGGCGATAATCTGGCGATGGAGCACCATCAGGAGGCGACGGCGACGCGGATCGCTAACCTGATTAATAAGGGGGTTATCTGGGAGAAAGTCTGGTCACACCCGCTGATCCTCTCCGCTTGTCGCTATATCTTCAACGGGGATTTTAAAGTCTCCAGCCTGAACGCCCGCGAGGCGCTGTATAACGGCGGCCACCAGCCGCTGCACGCCGACTGGAAAAAGCCGCGCCCGGATTTTCCCAAAGTCCACCTGGTGAATACCATCTGGGCGATAGACGATTTGAGCGCCGCCAACGGCGCGCCGCGGATCATTCCTGGTACCCACCTCCGCCCCGAGTTACCGGAGGAGGTGCTGGCCGACCCGGAACAGGCCCATCCCGATGAGATTGTGTTTGCCGCGCCGGCTGGCAGCGTGATGATCTACAACGCCCACGCCTGGCACGGCGGCACCCGTAATCGTGAAGGCAGCAGACGACGCGTACTGCATGGGTTATATATCGATCGTGCGGATACGCCGCAGCAGGACCAGCGGCGCTGGCTCACGCCGGAGACGGCAAGCCGCCTGACGCCGGCGCAAAAATGGCTGCTGGATGTAGAATAAGGCCTGTCGCCGGTCAGGGAAGTTCTACATAGACGACCGGCTTTTTCATGATGCTTTTTACGGCCTCGACGATCTGCTGCGGCTGCAGCAGGAAGCTCTTGATGCTGGTTTTAATCGTCCGCAGGCCGCGAAAGCGCTGGGGGTCGTCGATTTCGATATCCGTCACCAGCAGCACCACTTCGGCGCGGGCGATATCTTCCGCGGTGATCCGATTTTCTACGCCGAGCGCCCCCTGGGTTTCCACCTTCAGGTGCCATTTTTCATGATGACCGACCTTTTCCAGTCGTTCGGCGGCCATGTAGGTATGCGCCACCCCGCTGACGCAGGCGGTGACGGCGACAATATTGAAGTCCATAACATCCTCCTGGCGTTAACCGCCGATAGTGACGTGGAAACCGGCCGCTTCGGCCATCACCCGATATGGTTGAATTTCCGCTTCGTCAGGCGCTTTCACGCTGGCCAGCGTCCAGGGTTTGCCCAGCAGACGGTATTTGGGCTCGCCATATTGATGAAACGGCAACAGGTGCATTTCTTTTAGCGCGAAAGGGGCGAGGAACGCCAGAATTTGGCGAAAATTATCGGTATTCAGTGTGTAGCCCGGGATCAGCGGCACCCGCGGGATCAGGTTGATTTTTCTCGCCGCCAGCTGGCGAAAATTGTCCAGCACCCGTGGCTGATTCATTCGCAGCAGCGACCGCGCCCGCTCAGGTTCCATGATTTTAAAATCAAACAGCACTTCATTGCAGGCTTCGGCCACCGGCAGGAAGCGGTCAAAAGCGCCGTCGCCCGCGGTTTCGATGGCGGTGCGGATCCCCCACTGGCGCAGGCGCTGGAGAAAGCGGGCGGCAAACCCGGCCTGCATGAGCACTTCGCCCCCGGAGAGGGTGACGCCGCCGCCGGAGGCGCGAAAGAAGACCTCATCCTTTAGCACCTCCTGCAACAGGTTATCCAGCGTCACATCGCGGCCAATCTGTTCCCACGCTCCGGACGGACATTCGGCGACGTCCTGCTGGCAGCGGGTGCAGCGCAGGCATTTACTCTCCCGGCGCAGGGTCTGAATCCTGGGTGAAATTGATTCGGGATTGGCGCACCACGGGCAGGTATGAGGGCAGCCTTTAAAAAAGACCACCGTGCGGATCCCCTGGCCATCGTTGAGCGAGTAGCGCTGGAGGTTAAAAATACGCGCCCGGTCGGCGCGCGTGTCGATGACCTCACAGCTGATGCGCGGTGCGGCGGATAATGTCATCCTGAATCTCCTTCGACAGCTCAACAAAGAAGGCGCTGTAGCCCGCGACCCGTACCACCAGACCGGCAAAGTCCTGCGGCCGCTGCTGCGCTTCACGCAGGGTGCCGGCATTGACCACGTTGAACTGAATATGCTGCAGCTTGAGCTTGCAGAAGGCCTGTAAAAAATCGGCCAGTTTGTTCAGGCCGCCGTCGCCGGCCAGCGTTGCCGGAGTGAATTTGACGTTCAGCAGCGTACCGTTCGACAGCAGATAGTTATCCAGCTTGCTGACCGATTTCAGCACTGCCGTCGGCCCCTGGGAATCCTGACCGACCATCGGCGACAGGCCGCCGTCCGCCAGCTGTTCGCCGGCCAGTCGCCCGTCCGGGGTGGCGCCCACCACCGAACCCAGCGGCACGTGCGCGGAGACGGTGTAGGAGCCGGGGGTAAAATGGCCGCCGCGCGGGTTCAGATACTGCTCGACTTCTTTGCAGTAAAAACGCAGCAGATCGGCGCTAATATTGTCGACATCGTCGATATCGTTGCCGTACTTGTCAAAACGGTTAATCAGCCGGGCGCGGATCTTTTCCCCTTCCGGCGTCTGGAAATTGGCTTTCAGCACGGCCATCAGTTGGTCAAAGCTGAGACGCTGCTGGTCGAAGACCATACCCTTCAGGGCGTACAGCGAATCGCTCAGGTTAGCGATCCCGATACCCTGGACGCCGGAGAAGTTATAGCGCGCGCCGCCGGCGGTGATATCTTTGCCGTGCTGCACGCAATCTTCAATGAACGAGGAGAGCAGCGGGACCGGCGCCCAGTCGCGGTGGCCGATATCGCAAATGTTGCTGCCCTCGACCATCAGCTTGATGTAATGGCGGATTTTGTCGCGGATCTGGCAGATAAGGCCGTCCCAGGTGACGTCAGGCTGATGTTCATTTTCCTGCAGCACAATTTCCATCACCTTCAGCAGATTAAACATGGCGATATCATGCAGGCCGTAGGTGCGCCCTGGAATAGAGAGCTCCACGCAGCCGACCACCGCGTAATCGCGGGCATCTTCCAGCGACACGCCGCGGTTAAGGAAGGCCGGCACGACCACCTCATCGTTGAAAATCTGCGGGATCCCGGTACCCAGGCGAATGGTCTCAGCGGTTTTACGCAGGAACGGGCGATCAATCAGCTCGTTGACCCGCACGCCCAGATTCGGCTGCGGCAGCTGAACGTTTTGATAGGCGTCGAGGCATAAAAATGACAGCACGTTGACCGCGCTGCGCCCGGTGTCCGTCAGCCCGCCGAGCAGGGCGGTATAGCCGGTGGGAAAACCCGCGAAATAGCGCGCGCTGCTGGAGGAGCGTAGCAGGACGATATCGTTGCATTTCACCCACAGCGACTCCAGCAACTCCTTGAGATACGCGGGATCCTGACCCTGATTCAGCGATGCCTGATAAAACGGCAGCATATACTGGTCAAAACGCCCCAGCGAAATCGAGCTGGCATTGGATTCGTACTGCAGAATGATATTCATATACCAGAACAGCTGGCAGGCCTGGGGAAAGTCCGTTGGCCGGTGTTGCGCGTTGTGGCGCGAAATAGCGGCGATGGTTAACAGCTCCTGCTGACGCTGCGGGTCCTGACAGTGCCCAGCCATCTCCTCGGCCAGCGCGGCGTAGCGCAGAATATGGCGCTGGGAAGCTTCCAGCAGGATCAGTACCGCCTGATAAAAGGGGTTCTCCGGTTGCCGGGCGCAGTGCGTTTTGAGTTCGGCGACCAGGGCGCCAAGGCCATGATTCAGCAGCCGTGGATAGTCGATGATGATATGGCCCTGGCCTTTATCGGTCTGGTTCACGCTGAATATCTGGGTGTTGACGGCGGCCTTGACCTCTTCAGTCATCTGGCCGTTGATGAAATCTTTCATTGAACGCTTTTCCCAGTAGGGGTACAGCGCTTCGCGGTAGATTTGCTTATCTTCTTTGCTTATCGCGAAGCGGTCCTGTGGTCGGGTCGGAAAGGCGTCGAGCTCGTTGAGCAGCCAGTAGGGGTCCATCTCGGGCGACATAATCCCTGCCCGCGGTTTGACGGTGCGGTTGCCGGCGATCAGTTCATCCTCACGAATCGAAATCATCACCTTATCGAGGATCCACGCGGTGGCTTTCGCCCGGCGGATAATCACCGGCTCGCCCTCCGTCTGCCGATGGCTGGCAGTGTAGAGTAATGCGCGCTCAAGGGAGATTTCGCGCGGCTGGGCGAACAGGCTGGCTTTCAGGCGTTGGGTACGATTCGTCATGATAAACTCCATGTTGTGGCGAAGGGCGCGAAGGCGCCCTTTTAAGGCTTCAGGCGCTCTGGGAAAGGTGGCTGTCTATCTTGTTCATGATGGCGTCGGCGCGCTTGACCGCATCGCTGATATTGACGCGCACGATAGTTTTCCCGGCAAAACGCTCTTCGAATTTGATGCCGATATCTTTGGTTAGAATGACCATATCGGCGGCGGCAATCTCCTCCGCCGTCAGTTCGTTTTCAATGCCAATGGAACCCTGCGTTTCAACCTTGACCTGCCAGCCTTTGGCTTTGGCGGCGCTTTCCAGCGATTCAGCGGCCATGTAGGTGTGAGCCACGCCCGACGGGCAGGCGGTGACAGCGATAATGTGGGTCATAATCTGTTCCTTCCAGTCTGTTAGTTAATTTCGAAATCAAGGTCTAGTTCATCGTCAGCGGCGACGTCAGTGGGTTTCTTTTTGGCGAAGGCTTTCAGCAGGATGACGCAGGCAGCGCTGACGCAGGCGCCGACCAGCAGCGCGGCAACAAACCCGAGCTTGCCCTGGACCACCGGCAGCACGATGAGCCCGCCCCAGCCGGCGTAACACTGGGCGCCCATCAGCGCGGCGGTGACGCAACCGCTGGCGGCGCCAATCATATTGGCCGGAATGACGCGCAGCGGATCCGCGGCGGCAAAGGGAATCGCCCCTTCGGTCACGCCGACACAGCCCATCACCAGCGCGGCTTTGCCGGTTTCCCGCTCTTCGGCGGTGAAATATTTGCGGCCAATCAGCGTCGCCAGCCCCATGCCCAGCGGCGGTACGGCGATACCGACGGCAGCGATAGCCACCACGCTGTAGACGCCCTGCGAAACGCAAATCAGCATGAAGGCGTAGGCTACTTTGTTCACCGGGCCGCCCATATCAAAGGCCAGCATCAGACCCATAATGATGGCCAGCACCACGATGCTGCCCTCGCGCATCCCCTGCAGCCAGCCGGTCAGGTTAGCGGTCAGCGCGCCAACCGGCTCGCCAAGCCCCCACATCATGATCCCGGCGGTGATAAAGGTGCCGACGATGGGAATGATGAAAATCGGCATCACCGAGCGCAGAACTTTATGTACGGGGATTTTTTTCAGGTAATAGACCACCAGGCCGCCAATCATGCCGGCGATCAGCGCGCCGAAGAAACCGGCGCCAAAGCTGTTGCCCACCCAGGCGCCGATGGCGCAGGGGGCCAGCGCAGCGCGGTCAGAAATGGAGTAGCCGATGTAGGCGGCGAGAAAGGGCACCATCAGCGTCAGCCCGGCGACGCCGATATCAAAAAGTTTCTTCAGATTAGGGTCGGTGGCGGCATCGGGTACCGCGCCTTTGCCATACAACATGACGGAGACCGCCAGCAGGATCCCGCCGGAGACCACGAAGGGGATCATATGTGACACGCCGGTCATCAGATGCTGGCGGGTATTTTTTAGTATTTGCACCAGTTCGTTCATTGCTTGCTCCTGAGCGCTGTAGGGCCCGTGACAGTATTGATGCCTCAACATTAGAAAAAGGGCGGGGTATTAAACAGTAGAGAAAAAGTGCATTTACTGGATATTTGTAAGATGAGAAAAGAATTGCGATCCACCTCAAATCTTAGTAGTGACAGGAGAGATGAGCGCTAACAGGGTGGAATTGTGATGGCGGGCATAAAAAAATATTGTGTGTACAATAGTCCAGTAATTGCCAGTTTTATCACCTAGTCCCTGGGGCCGTCTTTTATTACTTTTGAGGAAATAATGGATTGCTCTGGAGGAAGGCGATGGCTCTGGTCATTGAATTTACATGTGATTTGCCCAACGGCGTGCATGCGCGTCCGGCCAGTCTGGTCGAAACGCTGTGTAACCGTTTTTCATCAGCGGTTGAGTGGCGGAACTTGCGCCGCGAGACCGGCGGAAATGCCAAGAGCGCGCTGGCGATTATCGGCAGCAATACCCTGAAGGGCGACGCCTGCCAGCTGCTTATCAGCGGCGAAGATGAAGCTGAGGCATTCGCCGCGTTAACGGCTTTTATGCGCGATGAATTTCCCCACTGTGACGCGCCGCTGCCCGCTGCGCCAACGTTGGATGTCCAGCCGGTGCCAGAGTCGCTTTCGCGGCTGAACCCGACGCTGTTTCATGCCCACCCGGTGTGCGCCGGCAGCGCGGGAGGGACGCTGGTTCATCTCAAATCACGCGATCTGCACGAGCTGGGCGAACTGCCCGTCGCCGCCAGTCCCGAACAGGAGCAGGCGGCGCTGGATAATGGCCTGCGCCTGCTGGTGAAAGATATCGAGCTGCGGCTGCTGGACAATGACGGCACCGCCAGCGCGATCCTGGAAGCTCACCGTTCGCTGGCGACGGATGCCTCGCTGCGCCAGCACCTGCTCGGTGGCATCCTCACCGGCCTCAGCTGCGCGCAGGCGATTGTCGCCACCGGCGACCACTTCTGCGCCCAGTTCCGCGACTCCGGCAACAGCTATCTGCAGGAGCGGGTACTGGATGTCCGCGACGTCTGTTTCCAGCTATTGCAGCATATCTACGGCGAAGCCCGTTTCCCGGCGCCGGGCCAGCTGCGGGAAGCGGCCATTTGCCTTGCCGACGAGCTGACCCCCAGCCAGTTTCTGGAACTGGATAAAACGCATCTCAAAGGACTGCTGCTGCGCAGCGGCGGCACCACCTCGCATACCGTGATTCTGGCACGCTCATTCAATATCCCTACTCTGGTGGGTGTGGATTTAGCCGCGCTGCTGCCGTGGATGGATACGCAGGTGCAGATTGACGGCAACGCCGGGCTGCTGGTGGTGGATCCGAGTCCGGCGGTAGCGCGCTACTATCAGCAGGAGGCCTGGCTACAGGCGCAAATCCAGCAACAGCAGCAGGTATGGCTGGATAAAGCCGGGCAGACGCAAGACGGTATCCGCGTGGAGATCGCCGCCAATATCGCCCATTCGGTGGAAGCGGTGGCGGCATTCAACCAGGGCGCGCAGTCGGTAGGGTTGTTCCGCACTGAAATGCTGTATATGGATCGCCCGAGCGCGCCGTCGGAAGATGAGCTCTACAACATCTTCTGCCAGGCGCTGGAACCCGCTGCCGGGCGCAGCATTATCGTGCGGACTATGGATATCGGCGGTGATAAGCCGGTGGCCTATCTCAACATCCCTGCGGAAAACAATCCGTTCCTCGGCTACCGCGCGGTGCGCATCTATGAAGAGTATCAGGCGCTGTTTCACACTCAGCTACGGGCGATTTTACGCGCCTCGGCCCACGGCTCGCTGAAGATTATGATCCCCATGATTTCATCAATGGAAGAGATCCTGTGGGTGAAAGAGCGGCTGGCGGAGGCCAAACAGTCGCTGCGCGCCGAGCAGATCCCGTTTGATGAAAAGATCCCGCTCGGCATCATGCTGGAAGTGCCGTCGGTGATGTTTATCATCGATCAGTGCTGTGAAGAGGTCGATTTCTTTAGCATCGGCAGCAACGACTTAACGCAGTATCTGCTGGCGGTCGATCGTGATAATGCGAAAGTGACGCGCCATTATAACAGCCTGAATCCCGCCTTCCTGCGCGCGCTGGACTATGCGGTACAGGCGGTGCATCGGCAGGGGAAATGGATTGGTCTGTGTGGCGAACTGGGTGCCAAAGGATCGGTGCTTCCGCTGCTGGTAGGCCTCGGTTTAGATGAATTGAGCATGAGCGCGCCGGCGATCCCGGCGACCAAATCGCGCCTGGCGCAACTGGACAGCCGCGCCTGCCGCCAGCTGCTGAATCAGGCCATGCAGTGCCGTACCTCACTGGAAGTGGAGCATCTGTTGGCCCAGTTCCGCATGCGTCAGCAGGATGTGCCGCTGGTGAGCGCCGAGTGCATTACGCTCAATAGCGACTGGCGCAGCAAGGAGGAGGTGCTGAAAGGGATGACGGATAACCTGCTGCTGGCCGGACGCTGCCGCTATCCGCGAAAGCTGGAGGCTGACCTGTGGGCCCGCGAGGCGGTGTTCTCCACCGGTCTGGGCTTTAGCTTCGCCATTCCGCACAGTAAATCCGAGCATATCGAGCAGTCGACCATCAGCGTCGCCCGCCTGGCGCAGCCGGTGGTGTGGGGCGATGAAGAGGCGCAGTTTGTGATTATGCTGACGCTGAACAAGCACTCGGCGGGCGATCAGCATATGCGAATCTTCTCGCGGCTGGCGCGGCGCATTATGCACGCGGAGTTCCGTCAATCTCTGGTCTCCGCGGAGAGCAGCGAGGATATTGCCGACCTGCTGCGCCGCGAGCTGGAACTGTGATCTGCACACCGGCCAGCACCGCTGGCCGGTGTGCGCTTTACAAATCCAGCACCAGGCGGCCGCCTTTGGCGCGCGAGCAGCAGATCAGCATACTCTGCTGGCTGGCTTTCTCTTCCTCGCTGTAATACTGATCGCGGTGGTCCGCTTCCCCTTCCAGAATCATCGTTTCGCAGGTGCCGCACACCCCTTCGCGGCACAGGCATTCCACCTTCGCCGCTTTGTTATTCTCAATAACCTGCAAAATGGTCATGTCCTGCGGTACGGTAAATTCGCGTCCGGAACGCGCCAGCACCAGGGTAAACGCCTCTCCGCCTTTATCCTCAATGATAAACTGCTCAAAGTGCAGCTGACTGGCGGGCACCTGATGGCGTTCGGCGGCGGCTTTCACCGCCTCGTTAAGCGCCGCCGGGCCGCAGGTATACACGTGGGTTCCGGGCTCGAGGTCGGCGAACAGGCGCGGCAGGTCGAGACGGCTGCCGAGCGCTGATACATGAACATTGACCCGATCTCGCCACGGCGCGGCGCTGAGCGCATCGACGAAAGCATTATTGTCGGCGTCGTGGAAACAGTAGTGCAGCTGCCAGTCGGCCTGCTGTTGTTCCAGTTCCGGAATATGCGACAAGAATGGCGTAATGCCGATACCGCCGGCGATCAGCAGATGTTTTCGCGCCTGTGGTTCGATGGCGAACAGGTTGTTGGGCGTGGACACCGTCAGGGTATCGCCCGGGCGCACCTGCTGGTGCATAAAGCGCGAGCCGCCTTTGGAAGGCGACTCAAGACGCACCGCAATCTGCCAGCTGGTGGTATCCAGCGGCGAGCTCATCAGCGAGTAGGCGTTACTGTAGCGCTGCTCGCCATCCTGCATCTGGACGATAATATGGCTGCCGCCGCTGAATCCCGGCAGCGGGGCGCCGGTCGGCGACACCAGCGTAAAACGCTTCACCTGGGCGGTGATCTGTTCAACATCGCGAACGATCGCCTCAAACATTTGATAATCAGACATCGCTGAACTCCATCAAAAATCCCGGCGTGGCCAGCGCCGCCGCCGGGAGAGGACATTTACAACCCCTGGCAGAGATACTTCATCTCCAGGTAATCTTCGATTCCGTGTTCCGACCCTTCGCGGCCAAGGCCGGACTGCTTCACTCCGCCAAATGGCGCGACTTCGTTGGAAATCAGCCCGGTATTGATGCCGACCATCCCGTATTCCAGCTGCTCGGAGACGCGCCAGATACGGGCGGCATCGTTGCTGTAAAAATAGGAGGCGAGGCCGTAGATAGTGTCATTTGCCTGTTCGATGACCTGCTGCTCATCGTCAAATTTCACCAGTGCGGCCACCGGGCCGAAAATCTCTTCCTGCAGCAGCAGTGACCCCGGCTGTACGTCGCCGATCACCGTAGGGGTGAAGAAATTACCGCCCAGTGGGTGCGCTTTACCGCCGGTTAACAGCGTCGCGCCGCGGGTCAGGGCGTCGTCGAGCAGGGACTGCACTTTGCGCCCGGCGTCGGCGTTGATAAGCGGGCCAATCTGCACACCGGACTCGCTGCCATCGCCCACTTTCAGGGCGGCGACGCGGGCCACGAACTTATCGCAGAATTGGTCGTAGACGGCGCGATGAATATAGAAGCGGTTAACGCAGACGCAGGTTTGCCCGGCGTTGCGGAACTTGGCGATCAGCGCTCCCTCGACCGCTTTATCGATATCGGCATCGTCAAAGACGATAAACGGCGCGTTACCGCCGAGCTCTAAAGAGAGCTTTTTGATGGATTCCGCGCACTGGCGCATCAGCACGCGGCCAACTTCGGTCGAGCCGGTAAAGGAGAGTTTACGCACCCGCTCATCGCCGGTGAACACCGCGCCAATTTCGCGCGACTGGCCGGTAACGACGTTAATAACGCCCTGCGGGATCCCGGCCTGAATCGCCAGTTCCGCCATCGCCAGCGCGGTAAACGGCGTTTCGTTAGCCGGCTTAATCACCATCGTGCAGCCAGCGGCCAGCGCCGGGCCAGCCTTGCGGGTGATCATCGCCGCCGGGAAGTTCCACGGGGTGATCGCCGCGCAGACGCCCACACCCTGGCGGATCACCATCAGGCGTTTATCCGCGCCAGGGGAGGGGATTATTTCGCCGTTGGTGCGTTTGCCCTGTTCGGCAAACCACTCGATAAACGAGGCGGCATAGGCGATTTCGCCTTCGGCCTCCGCCAGCGGCTTGCCCTGCTCGGCGGTCATGATCTGCGCCAGCGCGGTTTTGTTTTCGAGGATCAGGCGGTGCCAGTTTTTCAATAGCGTGGCGCGCTGAGCGGCGGTTAATGCGCGCCAGGCCGGCAGCGCGGCCGCGGCGGCATCCACGGCCTGCTGCGCTTCCGCCCGACCCATATTAGGGATCTGGCCGAGCGCCGCGCCGGTGGAAGGATTGCTGACGGCAAGCGTCGTGCCGTCGGCGGCGTCGCGCCAGCTTCCGGCAATCAGCGCCTGCTGGCGAAACAGATCTGAGTGAAACACGGACATAGCAAACTCCTTCAACGATTACGGCTGGAACACCTGGGCCACCAAATTGTGGAAATGGGCGATACCGTGCTCGGAGATACCGCTGCCGCTGTTATCCGCCATAATGCGTCCCTGGCCGCGATAGCCGCGGGACTTCAGCCCCTTCTGCACGCTTTCCACCAGGCGTAAATCTTCCGGGCGGAACACGTCGCGATACCACTCAATCAGCGCTTTCTGATCGTCAGTCAGCTCTTCGTTGGTGAAATAGATGTCGTAATTCTGCAGAGTGGTCTCTTCATCCACCGGGAATTCATAGATCACGGTCATCATGCCCTTGATCGGCGTCACGTTGAACATGGTGCACGGCCATAGCCAGAAACCGTGGAACGCGGCGTCGGTACCTTCTTCGAATTTAAACGACTGCTCGGACGGCTTGGCGAAGCCATACTGCAGCGTCCATTTGCCGTGCATGGTGTGCCAGTAACGGTCAACCTGTACGGAATCCGAGAAGCCCGGGTGCGCCGGGCCGCAGTGGTAACATTCCAGATAGTTATCGACGATATTTTTCCAGTTCGCCGGGGTGAGAGTGGTAAAGCGCGCTGCCAGTTTCAGGTCATGCACGTCCGGGCAGGCTTCCAGCACTTTGTCCTGCAGGCCCGGCAGCTGCGTTTCCACGCTCTCCGCTTGCGGGTTCATATTGATAAACACAAAGCCGGCATACTCTTCCAGGCGAACCGGCACCAGCGTTGCCTTTTCGCTATCGAAATTCGCCACGTTTTCGCAGTTGCGGGCGTGGGCGAGATTGCCGTCAAGCTTGAAGGCCCAGGCGTGATAGGGGCAGGTAATCACGTTTTTGGCTTTACCTTCACCGCTCAGCAGCTGGTGGCCGCGGTGCGGGCAGACGTTATAGAAAGCGCGCAGAATGTTGTCGCGGCCGCGGACGATAACGATATTTTCACCAATGATCTCCCGGGTGATGTAGTCGTTCGGCCGGGCGACCTCGCTGCCGTGGGCGACGCAAATCCAGCTATTGGCGAAGATGCGCTCTTTCTCGTGTTCAAACGCCTGGCTGTCGGTATAAAAACGGGCCGGAATGGTCCAGGCATCCTGCGGATTGGCGCAAAAGTTAATCGGCAGAGTAAAGTCAGGGCTCAAATTGCTCATGTAAGGTCACCTTGTGATTATTTTCAGTAAGAGGTTTTACAGCGACTGGCCGTCGCCTTTGAGTACCGTGCCAACCGGTAGCGTCTCGGCTTTAATCATTGGCTCGGGCGTATGGGTTTGTATCTGATTGACCGGCACGTGGGCGTAGTCCTGTTTTAGCCAGCGCACGAAGCCGCCGGTTTTAATCAGTAAAATGGCCAGGAACGGTAGGGCGGTCAGCACCACGGTGGTTTTCATGGTCTCAAGCGAAGCGCCGGTAAACAGAATCGATAGCGGGATGAGGGTGATCACCACGCACCAGAACAGGCGCATGCCGCGATCCGGATCGTCGCCTTCGCGCAGGTTGCGGGTGCTGGTCGCCGCCATGGTGTAGGCCACCGCATCCATGTGCGAGGCGAGGAAAACAATCATCACGAACAGATAGGCGGCGAGGAACAGCTTACCTGCCGGCAGCGACATCAGGACCTGCTGGACGGCGGTTTCGCCGCCAAGAGTCTGCATCACCTGCGGTACGTTAATCACGCCGTTAACGAACTGGTGCATGGCGTAGCTTTCCATCACCCCAAAGAAGAACCAGCAGCCGGCGGTGCTACCAAGGAGCAGTCCCCAGATCACCTCTTTGATTTTGCGCCCGCGGGAGACGCGGGTGACGAACATCGCCACGCCCGGAGTATAGGAGATCCACCACAGCCAGTAGAAGACGGTCCAGTTGCGGGTAAAGGCGCCGTCGCCGAGGGGATCGGTAAACAGACTCATCTGCAGGAAGTTCTGAGTCGTCAGGCCGACGGCGTTAATGATGTTATTGGTGATGAATTCGGTCGGACCAACCAGTAATACCACCAACGGCAGCAGAAACGCCCCCCAGCCGACCATTTTGCTCAGGCGCTGCAGGCCGTTGTTGATGCCAATCCACGAACTCATGCAGAAAATACCGCCGGAGAGCAGGATCACAAACGCCTGCACGGTGAAGTTATCCGGCAGCCCGGTCAGCGCTGACAGGCCGCGGGTGAAGGTGGCGGCAGTGACCACCAGCGAAATGGTTAACGCGCCGACGGTAGCGATCAGGAACATCAGATCGACCAGACGGCCCCAGAAGCCCTGCGGACTCACTCCGGTGATCGCTGAAATGATCCCGGAGAGGCTGAGGCCTTTATTTTTCCGCACGTGGAAGTGATAGGCCATGATCAGCGAAGCGAGAGTGTAGGTCGCCCAGGCGCTAACCCCCCAGTGGAAGAAAGAATAAGGGATGCTGTATTCCAGCGCTTTCGGCGATTGCGGAGCAATGTTCAGGCCCGGGGTCTGGTAATAATAAGCCCATTCGGCAACGCCCCAGTACAGCGTGGAGGAGCCGAGCCCGGCGCAGATAAACATAAACAGCCATGAGAGGGTACTGTATTCGACTTTGCCTTCGCCGAGACGGATATTGCCGTATTTGCTGGTGGCCAGATAGAGCACCAGTCCCAGCGCCAGCAGCACCAGTACCTGTACCGTGGAGCCCAGCAGGCGGGTCACGCCGTTAAAAATCGAATCAGCCGCCTGCGCGGTTTGGTGGGGGAAGAGACTTAATGTAGCGGCGATGAAAACAATGGCCGCCAGGCTGATGGCAATCAGCGGCACATCTTTTTTCTTTACGTTGCTCAACATGGGTGATCTCCTGGGCATGATTGCCCGTCGGTGGCTTTAGCCTGTCGTTGTTATCACGCTGTAGGGTCAAGGTTCGTAGCAAAAGCTATTAACAATCGGATTATTTCTTCGTTACATGAATTAAACAATTGGCCGTTTCGTGAAGCAATAAAACACGGAACGGAAATAATAAAAGGTGAATTGGCGCAGGTTCTGTCCTTTCAGGAATTAATAAAGTTCACCGCTGTGATGCGGTCCACTTGTCAATCGTGGGGGATTCTGCATAGCGAAAAGAGAGGGAAGTTGGCGCAGGTCTTCCCGGGTAGCGGCTGCGCCTTACCGGTGCTCGCTACTCGCGGTGTCGTTTTTTTGTCGGGTGGCGGCTAACGCCTTACCCGACCTACGGTCCGTGCCATTGCGAGCTTAAGATCTCTACCTTGTCCCTATGGCTACTGAAACTGCCGGTGTTGGCGGCCTCAACATCGCTGAGACGTACCCGGCAGGCCGGGGCAGCCCGCAGGGATGCGGGCTGAGGGCCGTGTTTTTACATTATCGTGCCTTTTGTAGCCCCGGTAAGCGCCGCGCCGCCGGGTAGCTGCGGGGTAATTACGCCAAAATGGCTTTGCAGATGGCGTCGCTGACCTGTTGCGTTGACGCGCTGCCTTTCATATCCGGGGTTTTCGGCCCGCTGGCAATCACCTGCTCAATCGCCGCCAGGATGCCGTTGTGCGCGGCGTGATAGCGCGCATCGCCGTTGCCGAGGAAATCGAGCATCATCGCCCCGGCCCACACGGTGGCGATCGGGTTGGCGATATTTTTACCGTAGATATCCGGCGCGGAGCCGTGAACCGGCTCGAACAGCGACGGGAAGGTGCGCTCCGGATTGAGATTGGCCGACGGCGCAATACCGATTGTGCCGGTACAGGCCGGGCCGAGATCGGAGAGAATATCGCCGAACAGGTTGGAGCCGACCACCACGTCAAAACGCTCCGGCTGCAGCACGAAGCGGGCGCACAGGATATCGATATGCTGCTTGTCCCAGCGAATATCCGGATAGTTTTTGGCCATCTCTTCCACCCGCTCATCCCAGTAGGGCATGCTGATCGCCAGACCGTTGGATTTGGTCGCCGAAGTCAGCGTTTTGCGTGGGCGGCTTTGCGCCAGTTCGAAGGCGTAGCGCAGGATCCGGTCCACGCCGCGGCGGGTAAAGACCGACTCCTGAATCACCACTTCATGCTCGGTGCCTTCATTGGCGCGCCCGCCGAGGGCGGAATATTCGCCTTCGGTATTTTCGCGCACCACGTAAAAATCGATATCGCCGGCCTTTTTACCCGCCAGCGGGCAGGGGACGCCGGGGAACAGACGCACCGGACGCAGGTTGACGTATTGGTCAAACTCACGGCGGAACTTCAGCAGCGACCCCCACAGCGAAATGTGGTCGGGAACGGTATCCGGCCAGCCGACGGCGCCGAAGTAGATGGCATCGAAGCCCTGCAGCTGCTCGCGCCAGTCGTCCGGCATCATCTTGCCGTGATGGGCATAATATTCGCAGCTTGCCCACTCCATCTGCTCGAAGCTCAATGACAGATCCCAACGCTGTGCGGCGGCTTGCAGCACGCGAATCCCTTCAGGCAGAACTTCTTTGCCAATTCCGTCACCCGGGATGGCGGCAATACGATAGGTTTTTTTCATTCCGGTTCTCACTTTTTAGCGATGATGTTTGACCACCTGCCTATCCTATAATTGACTGGTTCATAATTAATCACGCTAACTGGTGAAACATAAAACACAGATCATGAATAATCTGCCGCTGCTAAATGATTTACGCGTCTTTATGCTGGTCGCTCGCCGGGCCGGGTTCGCCGCCGCCGCCGAAGAGCTTGG